>CALMIQ010000456.1 GCA_937863965.1 uncultured Micropruina sp. | reverse complement strand
GCCATCAGCCAGCCCAGCCGGGTCCGGGCGACCGCCGCCATGCTGATCGTCGCCGGCTGGTCGTCGCCGTCCGGGCGATCGTGGGCGACCAGGCCGATCCACGGGATGATCGCCACCACGGCCAGCACCCCCCAGCCGGCCAGGCCGATCCGCCAGCCGCCGTAGTTCTCGGCGATCGGCACGGTGAAGACCGAGGCCGCGGTCAGGCCCACCGCCATGGTGGTGGAGTACACCGCGGTGATCAGCCCGATCCGGTCGGGGAAGTGGCGTTTGACCAGGGACGGCAGCAGCACGTTCGCCGCCGCCATACCCGACAGGGCCAGCAGCGACAGGGCCAGGAACGGCCAGGCGGCGTCGACCAGGCTGCGGCCGAAGAGGCCGGCGGTCGCGGCCAGCACGGCGATCAGGGTCAGCCGATGCGGACCGATCCGATGGGCGAGCCGGGGGGTGAGCGCGCCGAAGCCGGCGAAGGCGAGCACCGGCAGCGAGGTGAGCAGGCCGGATTCCGCGCCGCTCAGGCCGAGGCTCTCGCTGATCTCGGCGAGCACCGGGCCGACCGAGACCGCCGCGGTCCGCAGGTTGAAGGCCAGCAGCACGATCCCGATCACCACCAGGGCGTGGGTGCGGGGGTCGTCGGCGTCCGGGCGGGCTGCGGTCACCCGGCGGAGTCTATGACCGCCGGCGGGGCGGTTCGGGAACACACTCGGGCGGACTATTGTTGATTCGTCAGAGAGTGAGGATCGTGTGACCGAATTGCTGCCGGGCGACACCCGGATGGGGCGGGTCAGCCTCGACGTGGCCGATCTGGACGCCCTGACCGCCTTCTACCGCGACGTGCTGCTGCTGCAGGTGCTGGCCGAACGGCCGTCCGAGGTCGATCTCGGACGCGGCGGCGAGACGCTGGTGACCCTGCGGCACCGGCCCGACCTGCCGAAGGGGGAGCGGCGCAGTGCCGGCCTCTTCCATACCGCCCTCCTGCATCCCGACCGGGCGACGCTGGCTGCGACGCTGGCGTCCGTGGCGATCCGCGTGCCGCAGTTGTACACCGGCGCGGGCGACCACCTGGTGTCGCAGGCGTTCTACCTGGACGATCCCGAGGGCAACGGCATCGAGTTGTACTGGGACCGGCCCCGCGACGAATGGCGCTGGCAGGACGGCCGGGTGGTGATGGACACCCTCTACATCGACCCGAACGGCTTCATCGGCGAGCACCTCACCGACGCCGCCCGCGATCTGTTGTCGACCGAGCCCGAGCGGCGCAGCGCCCTGGATGGCCTGGACGGCACGGTCGGGCACGTGCACCTCAAGGTGGGGGACGCCGAACTCGCCAAGCGGTTCTACGTCGACCTGCTCGGCTTCGAACTGACCGCCGACGTGCCCGGCGCGGTCTTCGTCTCCGCCGGCGGCTACCACCATCACATGGCGATGAACACCTGGCGCAGCGCCGGCGCCGGCCTGCGGGCCCCGGGTCTGGGCCTGGGCCGGGTGGACATCACCCTGCCGGACGCCACGGAGGTCGCCCGCGCGGCGGCCCGGCTGCGTGCCCACGGCGTCCAGCTCCGCGACACCGGTGCCGCCGTCGAACTCGACGATCCCTGGGGGAACCTGGTCCGGCTCAGCCCTGCCTGAGCCGGCGGCAACAGGCCGTCTCCGGCCCGGAGTAACTAGTCCTCGGCGTTCCACAGCGCGATGTAGTAGGCCTGTTTGGCGGCGTCCGGTTCGATGCCGTAGGCGTCCAGGAAGGTCGGCTCCCAGCCGGGTCCGTAGTTCCAACCCAGGCTCATCAGGGCCGGCGCCAGGTCGGCCCAGCGGTCGGCGACGCCCAGGTTGCCCAGGTCCACGTAGCCGCTGAAGGCGCCATCCTCGTCGAGCACGAAGTTGGGGTTGCAGGCGTCGCCGTGGCATACCACCGGGTCCAGTCCCGGGGCGCGATCGATGAAGCCCCGGTCGAGTCCGAACCGGGTGACGCGGTCGGCCACCGACCACTCGAACGGGCAGGATGCCGCAGGGACACCGTCGTGGAATCGGCGCAGGGCGCGACCCAACTCGGGCACCACCGTCGCCGGACGGCTCCGCCACGGCCGGTCGACCGCGGATCGTCCCGGCAGCCCGGTGGTGAGCAGCCAGCGGACGCCGTGCCGCACGCCGTGGGCCAGCACCCGCGGCGCCGGCACGTGGTCACCGACCCAGGCCAGGCGGGACGCCTCGGCGTCCAGATCCCAGTCGGAGTCGGCGGACTGCACCTTCAGATAGCGCTCGCCCGCGCCGAACCGGTAGGTGATGCCGCCGAGACCGTTGCGCCACACCGGCCGGACGCCGCTGCCGCCGGCCAGCTCCGCGATCCAGGCCGGCACCACCACGTCGTCCAGCTCGGTCTGCCCGGCCAGCGGGGAGGAGCCGGCGACGTCCGCCGGGCTCATGGCAGCAGCCGGACCAGCCGTGCCGGGGCGGTGTTCCGGTAGGACTCGTCGACCAGCTCGGCCACCTCGTCCCAATCGACCTCGGCGGCGCGGAAGTCGAGCCCGATCCAACCGTACGGCCCGTAGTAGCCGGGCACGAAGAACCGCGAGTCGCTCAGTGCGGCCTCCCGGGTGAGCAGGCCGGGCAGCACCAGCACCGACTGCGACCAGCGGTCGCTGTCGTGGTCGCCCTTGACCACGGCGCCGAAGGCCGCGAACACCTTCTTGGTGTAGAAGTTCGGGTGCCCGTGGGACTCCTTCTCGGCCGCCTCCGGCAGGGCGAGGCAGATCCGGCGCAGCTCGGCCAGGTACGGGTCGTCGTCCGCATAGCGTCGTGGATGACTCATGGTGACCTCCTTCGCGTCCGGCAGTCCGGGTGGGATCGCCGGTTCTGAACCGGCCGTTCTCGCGAGATTACGTCCGATTGTGCGGGCTCCACGGCAGCTGAGGCGAACCGGTGTGCGGATCGGACGTAATCTCACCCGCCCACGCCGGTGTGTCCACCGAGGCTCATCGCACCCGACGGCTTCCGCATCGAGCATCCGCGGACATCGGGTGTCGATCGAGGTCATCCGGACGGACGATGGAGGCCCGCCTCCGTCAGATGTGCCACGACCCGGTTCAGGAATCGGGCCCCGATCTCGGGATCGATCGAGGGCGTGGCGGCCACGGCGTCGCTGAGTCCGTCGGGGAGTTGGAGGGCCAGTTCGTGGACGCGGTCGACGAACTGCTGAGGCTCGAGGCCGGCGCGGGTGGCGAGCCTGGCCCAGTGGGTGTCGGTGATTCTTCCGAAGCGACGCTCTCCGCCGACGGCCATGGCAAGCCTGGTGAGGTCGGAGTCATCGCCTGCGGCATCGTATGGCAGGCTGCTCGCGAGGTCGTACAGGGGTGCGAGCCGTACCTGGGAGCCGGCCAGTAGGAGCGAGTAGTTCTTGGCGTGCGCGTCCGGCCCGCCGATCAGGTAGCTGAAGGCGAGCGCCTCGGCCAACCGCCACACACTGGCTTCGTCGGCCACGGCCCGTAGCAGGTCACTGATTCGTGCGGCCCCCGGGCCGCCGTCGATCTCGTACTTCTTCCGCGGTGGGACCGACAGCGCCTGGCAGAGGTCTTCTTGGTGGACGCGTGCGATCCCGCCCTCGCTCCGGATGCGGTCGTAGCGGGTCACGATGACGGCGGCCCGTCCGTCGAACTCGTGGTAGCGCGTCGTTGCGACTCGCAGGCCGAGGGCGGCTGCGGTGGCCATCGTGAGGTGTTCGTTGAGACTCTGGGAGCGGAACCTCCCGACACCGGGCTTCACGATGTGGGTGGTGGGCTGGGATCCGAAGGCCTCGTTCCAGCCGTCGCCGGTGCGGGTCAGGGCGAACTTCGACTGCGCTCCGCCCAGGCTCCATCGTTCGCCCTCGACGGTCCAGTTCGATGGGCTGTCCGCGAGCCTTGTCAGGCGTTGCCCGATCTCGGCCTCGGTCACGGATTTCAGCTCGCCGGCCTGGCTGAGAACCTCGTCCACGTCCTCGAACGGGCAGAGCTGGACGGCGCCCGGAGCTTCCCTACCCATGTGGGTCAGCAGCGCGAACGGGTTGCGCGCCGAGACGCGGAACCGGGTAGCCCATCGGTCGCGGACGTCCTGACTGTCGGGCAGCAGGCCGTCGATCCACGGCAGAACCCTGGCTTGCCGATAAATGCCCGTTGCCAGCGGCATCGAGACCGACAGAGGTGTGGCGTCCGATCGCGCGAGGTAGGCGGAGTGATAGGTGAAGGTGAGTCGAGGGTCCTGGACGAGTTCTCCGGCAATGCGCCCCTGGAGCACGACCGCGAGCCGGCGGGGGCGGGGGACGCTCACTGGTCGCCCTGAAGGATGAGGTCGAGGTCGATGTCGACCGACCGTGGTTGCTGGTCCTCGATCGCCAGTTCGGCTCCCAGGGCCTGGATGACGGCCATCACCTTGCCGAGTTCGGCCCTTGGATGCCCCTGTTCGATCTTCACCAGGAGTTGGCGAGAGATGCCGGCGGCCGCGGCGACCTGCTGCTGGGTCAGCCCGAGATGCTCCCGGCGCAGCCGCATCCGTGACCCCAGCCCGTAGGCGTCGACCGACCCGATGCGCACGCATGTCAGCGTACCGCTACATTTGGAAATGTCTAGGTTCCGTGACAATCCGCCAGGTCGTGGAACCCAGACATCGGGCCTCGGACCTGGTCGAAAAGGGCAGAGCCTCCGTTCCGCGGTGCGGAAACGGAGGCTCTGTGGGGCTTCAGCCCCGCCGAGTGTCGGAGCCCTGGGACAACGGAGTTGTCACAGGTCGTAGTACATCTCGAACTCGTGCGGGTGCGGACGCA
>CALMIQ010000455.1 GCA_937863965.1 uncultured Micropruina sp. | reverse complement strand
AGGAGGGCTGTCGTCCCGGGCTCGACCCGGGACCTCACCCCGGGCGATGCCGATGGGTAGCGAGCTCGACCAGAATCTGCGGTGTGACACCGATGCTAGGCCCGAGGTCGGCCCAGGAGGGATTGACCGATGCGACCAGTTCCTCCTTCCATTGCCGGCGCCAGTTCTTGAGTTGCTTCTCGCGCTGGATCGCCGCGACGATACTGTCGCCGGACTCGAAGTACACCAGCTTGGTGCATCGGTAACGCTGAGTGAATCCGGGCTGCAGGCCGAGCTGGTGTTCGGCCACCCGGCGGACGAGATCGTTGGTCACGCCGATGTACAGGACGTTGTTGCGGACGTTGGACATCAGGTACACGTAGGCATCGCGACTCATCGCGACTCCCTCCAGATGGGGCGTTGCGTCGATGACGACGTGGGGCGCCGTCGCTGGCAGCACCCCGAGCTGTCCACGGGCGGCGGCGTGATCCGAGATCCCGGCGTCCGCCGGGATGACGAGGACGACCGTCGTCCCGCGCTCGACCCGAGACCTCACCACGAGATCCCGGCGTCGGCCCTCGGTCAGACTCCGAAGGGATCCCGGGCGGCCATCGAGGTATCCACCGGGGGCCAGGGCTCGGTGAGGTCCTCGTCGGCCCACACCGTGAGGCGGCGCAGCCAGGGGGCACCGTAGGTGGTCACCATCGCCAGGTCGGTGGCGTCGCGTCCGCGTCCGATCGGCATGTGGCCCTTGCGGCGGGCGTTGTGCCGCGGGTCGAAGGTCCACCAGCGATCGCCGAGGTACACCTCGACCCAGGCGTGGAAGTCCATCGGGGTCGGCAGCGCCGGCACGTCCAGGTCGGGCAGGTAGCCGCTGACATAGCGGGCCGGAATGTTCAGCGCCCGGCACAGCGTGATCATCAGGTGGGCGAAGTCGCGGCAGACGCCGTACCCGGCGTCGAAGGAGTCCTTCGCCGTCCACCACGATCCGGTGCTGCCGGTGCGGTACTCCAGGTGATGCCACACCCAGTCCTGGATGCGGGTCACCAGCTCGAAGTCGCGCCGGTAGTCGCCGAACAGCTCCCAGGCGCTCGCGCTCAGCATGTCCGACTGGCAGTAGCGGCTGGGCAGCGTGAACACCAGCGTCTCGTCGGGCAGGTCCTGCGGCGCGTTGATCGGCGCGGACGGGTCGGCGGCGTCCAGCTCGTCGGGCACCTCGGCCACGGCGTAGTACGCGACCAGCGACTCCCCCGCCGGGAGGATCATCCGGTGGATGTCGTTGCCGTACAGGTCGCTGAAGCGGCCGGTCGACAGGGCCGGATCGGTGGTCCACAGCTCGCGCACCACCGCGACGTCGCCGGCCGGACGGACCAGAAAGCTGGCGGGTGTGGCGGACTGCGCGATGTGGTTGAACTCACAACCGATGCGCAGTGTGCGCACGGATCGTCCCTGCGACACTCGGGCTCCCTTCGTGGTGTGGGCGCCAACCTATCCCACCCCGCGGCGCGGGCTCGAACCGGTTCGACGGACGTCACCCGGAAGGAGGTATCGAGCCGTATCAACATATCTAGCAGTATCACTAGATAACCCGATGCGGCGGAATACGCGCCCATCAGGCCACCGCCACCAGCGTCGAGGCGTGCGGCGCCAGCCGCCGGATCGACCGGGCGTTGCGCCAGCGCACCAGCGCCGGGCTGATCCGCAGGTGCAGGGCCGCCTCGTGGCTGTGCAGCCCCAGGCCGTACACCGCGTACAGACAGGCGCCCGCGTCGCGATCGATCAGGCCGAGCCGGGTCGCCGCCCGCAGCACGCGCGAGACGTCCAGCCGCACCGGCGCGCTCAGCTCGGTCAACTGCGCCACATCGACACTCGGACGCCGCTCGTCCGCGACCCGGACCGCGCGCCGGGTGTCCATCGCGAGGTTGGCGGCGATCCGGCTCGGGCGCCGGTCCAACGGATAGTCCACGAGCAGCAGCCAGCACTCGGTGACGTACTCGCCGACGCCGTGCCGCGCATCGAGGGCCGCCAGCCGGACCAGCTTCCCGAGCATCGCCTGCAGCACCACCCGCCCGGCGAGCTCGTCACCGGCGGCATGGTGCCGCAGCAGCCCACCGAGACGGGCGTCCGGATCATCGGGGATTCCGGCGACCAACTCGCCGAGGGTGCGCGCCTGGCTGCGCCAGGCGTCCGGCACCGGCAGCGGCCCGAGACGGACCCATTCGGCGTTCAACGAGCGGATGCACGGGTCGGGGTGGTGAGGCATGCGGCCACCCTGGCGAGCAGGTGTTGTCCGAGGTGTTGTCCGGCACTGCAGCGGTGTTGTCCGCCGCCGGAAGCGGTGTCGTCCAGAGCCGAACGGCCACGATTCGGTAACCATTCCTGCGACAGACCGAACGCGGTTCGGTGTTCCGGGCCGTTGGGCCCTACACTTGACACGTCACCATCGGGTACTTGGTTGCCATCTCAACCATCGAGTTCGCCCAGGGGGCTGCTTGGACGGTCCAGCAGCCTCCTGGAGCCCTTCACGGATGGCGTGCCGGTCGGGTCCGCGACGAAGCGGACCGACCGGCATCGTCATCTCCGCTCCCGGCGCCGCGGGTCCCCGGGACGCGCTCAACCCGCGTAGTCGTCCAGCACCCGCGCCAGGAAGTCCTTCAGGTCGCCGGTCTCGCCGTCGCGGCCACCCCGTCCCACCACCAGCGGCGGCGGGCTGGGCGACAGCTTCACCCCGGTGAACCGCGCGAGGCGTCCACCGGTGGTCAGCAGCTGGAAGAACCGGCCGTCGGGCGCGATCGCCAGGGTCCGGCCCTTGTTCAGGTACCAGCCGACCTGATCGCTCTTCACCCGGGTGCCGTCCATCAGCAACGCGCGCAGGGGTTCCGGACGCAACCCGCGGGCGGCGGCGGTCGCCACGAACTCGTCGATCAGCACCTGCGCGGCGACCGACTCGTTGCGCAACGCCGCCTCGGCGAGCTCCTGACGCCGCCGGGCGTCCTCCTGCCGACTGCTCCGGGCCATGGCGGCCACCCTACCCACACATCCGCCGCCGTGACCCGTCGCAGTTGAACGCCGTCTAGCCCCCGCGCGCGCGGCCATGGTTGTCTGAGCCATGAGCTTCAGCGTGTCACCCGAGCAGGCCCGTCCGCCCTTCGTCCTCGCCCTCGATGTCGGCAGTACGGGCACCCGGGGCGGCTTGTACGACGCGACCGGGCTGCCCATCCGCGGCTGCCGGCTCAAGATTCCGCACGCCTTCACCACCAGCAGCGACGGCACCGCCGTCATCGACGCCGACCAGGTCGCCGACGAACTGCGCCAGATCGTCGAGTTCGTCGCGGCGTCCGCGCCGGCCCCGGTCCAGCATGCCCGTCCAGGCTGCGGTGGAGGTGCCGGCCGCGGTCGTGCCGATCAGCTTCAGATAGGCGTACTCGCCCAGCGACATCCAGCGCCGAACGCGGGCGACGGCGTCCGGGTCGGTCTCCTGCAGCCACAGGAAGCGGGGCGGCAGGTAGCCGGTGTGTTGGCGGGTTCCGGTGCGCTGCTGGGTGGCGTCCTCGTCGAGGACGGCGCGCAGCCGGTCGACCTGGGCGGCGCAGCGGGAGTCGGCGTAGGTGTAGCAGGGGGTGGCGGCGTTGCCGTCGGCGTCGACGCCGACCAGGGAGGAGGCGAACGTGTCGAGGGCCACCCCGGCGATCGGGACCGCGTCGATCGCGCCTTCGCCGACCTCTACGACGCGGTGGTCGTCCGCTGATGGCCACGCCGATCAGCCTCACCTTCCTCGGCGGCGCCGGCACCGTCACCGGCTCCAAGCACCTGCTCACCGTCGGCAGCCGCCGGGTGCTCGTCGACGCCGGCATGTTCCAGGGCGAGAAGAAGTGGCGCGAGCTGAACTGGGCCGAGTTCCCGGTGGCCCCCGCCAGCCTGGACGCCGTCGTCCTCACCCACGCCCACATGGACCACTGCGGCTACCTTCCCGCCCTGGTCGCGGGAGGTTTCACCGGGCCGGTGTGGTGCACCGAGGCGACCGCCCGGCTCGCCGAGATCGTGCTGATGGACGCCGGGCACCTGCAGGAGCGGGAGGCCGGTTACGCCGCCGAGGGCGGCTACTCCCGGCACGACCCGCCGCTGCCGCTGTACACCGTCGCGGACGTCGAACGGACGCTGCCGCTGCTGCGCGCGGTGCCCTACGACACCGACCTCGACCTCGGTGAGGGGTTGATCCTGCGGCTTACCCGGGCCGGCCACATCCTCGGTTCGGCGAGCGTCACCCTGCGGTACGGGGACGCCTCGGTGCTGGTCTCCGGCGATCTGGGCCGGCACGACCACCCGCTGCTGGAATCCCGCGAGATTCCGCCGGGCGCGGGCTACGTGCTGGTCGAATCCACCTACGGCGACCGCGAGCATCCCGACCCGGACGGTCACCCGCACGAGCTCCTGGCCGAGGTCATCCGCCGGACCATCGCCCGCGGCGGCACGGTGCTGATCCCCGCCTTCGCCGTCGACCGGACGCCGGTGGTGCTGCGTGCGCTGGCCCAGCTGCGCCGCGGCGGGCAGATCCCCGACGTCCCGATCTTCGTGAACTCGCCGATGGCGGTCGCCGCGCTGGCCGTCTACCGGGACGCCGGACGCACCGGCGGGCTGCGTCCCGACCTGCACCTGGAGGAGTTCATGGACCTGCCGAACCTGCGGGAGGTGACCGACGCCGAGGAGTCCAAGCGGCTGAACCGTCCCGAGCGGCCGTGCATCATCGTGTCGTCGTCGGGGATGGCGACCGGTGGGCGGGTGCTGCACCATCTGGAGCACCTGCTGCCCGATCCGCGCCACGCGGTGGTGTTCACCGGCTACCAGGGCGTCGGCACCCGGGGCCGCACCCTGCTGGAGGGCGCCACCGAGATGAAGTTCCGCGGCCGGTTCGTGCCGGTCAGGGCCGAGATCGTGCAGGACTCGGAGTTCTCGGTGCACGCCGACGGCTCCGACCTGATCGACTGGCTGGCCAGCCTCTCCCCGCCGCCGCGGACGGTGTTCTGCGTCCACGGCGAGCAGGACTCCGCGGCCGCCCTGGCGGCCCGGATCCACCGAGAGCTGGGCCTGACCGCCGTCGTCCCGCGCTTCCGCGAGGTGGTGGCGATCGAACCCAGCGCGGGCCTCGCGCCCACCGAGCCGGTCCCGCCGCCGGCGGGGCTCCCGGACGTCTCACCCGCGCCCGGCCGTCCGGCCGCCGAACCGCCCACAGGACCGGTGCCCGCCCGTCCGCTGCCGCCAGGGGACCGCCTGCCGGCCCCCGGTTCGGCGTCCGCGGCGGCGTCCGTCCGCGCCGACGACACCGATCAGGTGCGGATCATCCTGGTCACCGCCCTGGGCCAGGTGCCGTTCCTGCCGGCCGAGAAGCAGACCGCGGTGTCGGTGGCGCTGCAGCGGGCGGTCGCCCTGGTCACCGGCGACCGGGACCGGTTGATGGACGCCGTGAACCGCGCCCTGTATGCCGCCGCGGATGCGGTGGAGACACCCGGTGGTCAGTCCATCGTGGCGCTGCTGGCGCACGTCCCGAAGGTACTGGGCGGTTAGCGCGGCACGCCGTTCTCGGCGGTCGGCTCGGGCCGGTCGGTCTGATCGAGCCATTCGGCGAAGAACCTGGTGAGGTCCTCGGGGGTGGCCGCGTCGGCCTCGCGGCGGAAGTCCTCCAGGCTGCGCGGCCCGCGTTGCTGTGCCCAGGCCCGCAGGAAGGTGAAGAAGGTCTCGTCCCCCATCCGGTTGCGCAGGGCGTGCACGACGGTGGGCCCGCGGTCGTAGACCCGGACGAAGAGCTGGTCCAGACCGGGGTCGGACAGCGCCGGGGCCCAGAACTTGTCGTCGTTCGCCCGGCCGCGGTAGAGCCGATCGAAGTTGCGGGGCGGGCTGCTGCCGCTGGTGGTCAGCCACTCCGCGTAACTGGTCAGGCTCTCGTTGTTGAACAGGTCGTTCCACTCGGTCAAGGTGATCGTGTCGCCCAACCACATGTGGGCGGTTTCGTGGTTGAGCACCGCCTCGTTCCCGACCACGTTGGGGTGGTAGACCGGGTTCATCGCGGTCTCCAGGCCGCCCCAGCGCGGCGCGACCGACGGCACGAAGCCACCCGTGCCGCTGAACGGGTAGGGACCGAGGTAGTTCTCCAGCTTCCGGATCGCCGCCGGCGTCGTCCGTAGCCAGCGCAGTGCCCGGGTCTGGTCCTCGGCGCTCAGCCGGGTGCTGACCGCGTAGACGAACGGGCGACCGTCCGCGGTGCCCTGCTCGACGCGGTAGTCGCCGACGGCGAGGAAGGTGGCGTAGGTGACGGTGGGCGCGTCCACCTGCCAGACCCAGCGGTCGGCGTCCGGCTGGTCGGGGTCGGGGCCGCGTTCCACCAGCCGGCCGGCCGAGATCGCCTCGGTGCCGCGCGGCACGGTGAGCGCGAACCGCATGGTCGCGGCGTCCCTGGGGTGATCGTTCGCGGGGTACCACAGCGAGGCGGACAAGGGCTCACCGGCGATCAGGAACTCCTTGCCGTCGGCGTAGTGGGCGCTCGGACCGGGCAGGTCGACGTCGCCCGGATCGCCGGCGTAGGCAATCGTCACCGTGAAGGTCGACCCGGAGGGGATCGCGGGCGACCCGGAGGTCGCCGGGGCGGTGATGGCCAGGTCGTCGCGGCGCTGGGTGAAGGTGGCCGGTGCCCCGTTCACCGTCACGCTGCCGGCGGGCAGGAACAGGTCGAGGTGGAACGCGTCCAGATCCTGGGTGGCGATCGCGGTGACCGTGGTGCTGCCGCGCAGTTCCTGCCCCGGCTGCGTCGCGCTCAGCCGGACGTCGTAGTGCTGGACGTCGAAGCCCGTGCCGCCGGCGTCCGGGAGGTAGGGATCGCCCAGCCCCGGGGCGCCGCGGATCGGCCCGCTGGTCGGTGACGGCGTGCCCGGCCCGGCCGTCCGGAAGCCGGCGGTCAGCTGCGCGTCGAACACCACCAGGGCCAGCACCGTGGCGAGCAGGACGGCGCCGAGGGTCAGCCAGAACCGTTGGGCGAGCGACACGCTGCCAGAGTGCCAGACCCGGGGAAACCGGACGCGGCTACACCGAGCCGGCGACGCGCAGGCAGAGCCGTTCGACGACGGCGCGCAGCTCCGCCTCCGGCAGTTCGTCGAGCCTGCGCAGCACCGGGCCCAGGTCGAGGATCAGCCAGAACGCGGCCCGCTGATCGACACTCGGCGCGTCGCCGAAGAGCAGCCGCAGGCCGCGGTCGGCCAGCGCGTCGAGAATGCGGGCGGCGCCCGGCTCGCGCTGCAGCCCGGGATCGCCCAGGTTCAGCGGGCCGCGTCCGCGATA
>CALMIQ010000454.1 GCA_937863965.1 uncultured Micropruina sp. | reverse complement strand
CAAAGCCCTCCCTAACTATCTCTGCCCTCCCGTCGACGGGAGGGCAGAGATAGTTTGGGAGGGCTTTGTCGGCGGGGCGAACGGGGGCGGGGCGACCGGGCGGTCAGGGTGCCCAGACCGGGGAGGAGCCCGGGATGGCGGCCACCTGCTTGCCGGTGGCCAGGTCGAAGATCACCGTCTCCGCGTTGTCGGACGCCCCGGAGGACAGGTCGCTGAGGGGCGCGTCCGGGTCGAGCACCACGGCCCAGGCGAACTGGCCGTTGGGCGAGAGCCCGCTGTTCAGCAGCTGGCCGTCGCGCTCGCCCACCACCAGCAGGTCCGTGGACCTCTCGCCGACCACGTGGGTCAGCCGGGTGGTGATCGCGGTGGTGTTGCCCGACCGCTTGAACTGGTTGAACTCGGCGAGATAGTCGTCGGGCGCGCGGAAGGCCCGGCGTCCGGCGAAGGTGTCCTCGGCCGGATCGGCGGTGCCGGCGACATCGGTGGTCCGGCCGCGGGCCAGGTCGAGCATCACCTGCTTGCCGCCGGCCTGGGCGAGCAGCATGGTGCTGCCGGGCAGGAAGCCGACCAGCTGAGCGACCGTGCCGAGCGGCACCGGGGCCGTCCCCCCGTCGAGATAGATCAGGAACGCCTTCTCCTGCGGTGTCACCACCACGACGGCGTTCACCCCGGGCACGAACAGCCACTCCTGGACGGCCAGCGGCCCGCCGCCCGCCTGCACCTGCGTCGGCGCGGCATCCAGGTCGGCGGCGTCGGCGATGAACAGGGCACCCTCGTAGCTGTCCCGCGTCTCGGCGTCCGTGCCGGTGACCAGGTAGCCGAAGCGGGAGCCGTCCGGGGACACCCCCAACTCGGTGATCAGCGGCACCTTCGGCGCCCGGACGGCCACGCGGGTGGCGTCCTCAAGGCCGACCGCGACCAGCTCGGAGGAGTCGGCGTCGGCGTGGCTGACGGCGACCAGGTGCCGCCGGGTGGCGATGTAGGAGTCGACGCCGGGGGCGGACAGCAGGGTCCGGGGCGCGTCCCCGCCGGTCACCACCGTGTCGTCGGTGACCCCGTCGCGGTGCGCGATCAGCGAATACAGCGTGACCTGCGGCGTGTCGAAGGAGTAGGACCAGTCGGCGGAGGTGTCGGTGTAGCGGCTCCGCACCCCGCTGACCCGGACGTGGTAGTGCGTCGCGTACGAAAGCGGCGCCGAGAAGGTGATGCTCAGCGTCGAGTCGCGGGTGGACAGCGTGAACGGAACCGCCGGGCTGATGCTGACCTGGCCGGCGTCCACCTCGTCGATGGGCAGCCGGGAGCGGAGCGCGAGCCGCTCACCGGCGGCACTCACCGAACGGTCGGCGGCGAAACTCGCCTGCGCCAGGTCGGGTCCGCGGACGACACCGACCGCGCCGAGGCCGACGGCGACCACGGCCAGCACCGCGCACAGGATCAGGCTCAGCCGCCAGAAGTCCCGCTGCCCGGACGGGGCCTCAGTACTCATAGGGCTGCCCGGGCTGCGCGATGTGCTTGATCTCGGACGGTTGCAGCACCAGGACGGCGCCTCCGGGCAGCTGCTGGGCCGGCACCAGGCGTCCAGTGATCTCAACCCACTGGTCGGGTTCGTGCTTCTCGGCCCAGCCGGTCAACGCGACGGGGACGGCGACCGGACGCGCGTCGACGGTGCAGCAGGTGACCACGAACCGGGCCAGGTAGAAGGTGTCGGGGTGCTGGCCGTCGACCGGCAGCACGAACCCGATCAGCTTGACCTGCTGACCGGCGTAGGTGGTGACGCTGTCGGGGTCGTTGACCAGCACCGACCAGTCCCGCAGGGCGAAGGTGGACGGGTCGGCGCCCGCCAGCCGGGTGGCGTCGCCGGCGTCCGCGCCCGCGTTGGGTGAGCGCTGTTGCGCGGTGGACGCGCTCAGCGTCGCCGGCGGGACGACGAACAGGGCGAGCACCATCGCCACGGCCGCCACCGCCGCGCCCCAGCCGCGGCCACCGGTCTCGGTCCGGGCCCGCAACGCCCAGGCGCCGATCGCCGCGACGATCGCGAAACCGGCCAGCACCACGGTGAATACGTTGTAGCGCGGGTGGATGTAGAGGTTGAGCTGGCCGCTCAGCGCCAGCCAGCAGATGGCCACCGCGCCGATCAGGCCGAGCAGCAGTCCCCAGGGGACGCCGGCACCGGAACGCCCGGGGTCGTCGTGATGGTGGCCGTGCTCGGACGCCGGCGCGTGCTCAGAAGACAAGGTTCAACCCCAATCCGATCACGAGGGTGGCCAGGCCGACCAGCGCGGTCAGCAGGATCAGCGTGCGGGTGGTGAAGGTGGTGCGCAGCAGCGCGAGCATCTTGATGTCGATCATGGCGCCGAAGATGAGGAAGGCGACCACGCCCCCGGAGGCGAACGTGGCGCTCAGCGACAGGATGAAGAAGGCGTCCACGTTCGAACAGACCGACACCACGAAGGCCAGCGCCATCAACACCGCCACCGAGACGACCGGGTTGCCGCCCACGGCGACCAGCCAGTCCCGGGGCACCCCGACCTGGATCGCGCCGGCGATGAACGAGCCGGCGACCAGGGCCGGGATCATGGTGGCGGTCTCGGTGGCGAAGGCGTCTGCGCTGCGCCGCCAGCGGCCCTGGTCGGCCTCGTGGTCGGCGTGGCAGGCCGCCTCGAACTGCGGCGTGAGCAGGCCCGACGGGTTCGGGTGCCGGGAGAACAACCAGCCGACCAGGTTGGCGATCGCGAACGCGCCGAGGATGCGGGCCAGCAGGATGCCGTCGTCGAAGCCGAACGCCTGATAGGTGGTGATGATCGTCACCGGGTTCAGGATCGGCGCCGCCATCAGGAAGGTCAGCGCCTCGCCGACACCCAGCCCGCGCATCATCAGGCCGCGGGCCATCGGCACGTTGCCGCACTCGCAGACCGGGAAGACCACGCCGAGCACCGACAGCACGACACGCCGCAGGGCCGCGTTGCGCGGCAGCAGCCGCCACATCCGGTCGGGCAACCACACCTGCACCAGGATCGAGATGCCGATGCCCAGAAACACGAACGGCAGCGACTCCACCAGCACGCTCACCGACAGCGTGATGAAGTCGCGTCCGGCGGTCGGCAGCCACTGCGTCCAGGACGGCTCGGCGACCAGCCGCAGGCCGATCAGGGCGACGACGACCGCGACCCCGATCAGGATCCGCAGCCAGGGTGAGCCGGGTCTCCGATCTCCGCGCGCGGGGCGCTGCTCGGAGATGGCGAGCTGTAACGGCACCGGTTCAGCCTAACTTGCCTCGTCGCCGCGATTACGCTTGGCCCATGAGCACGGCACCCACCGACGCCTCGGTCGACGCGTTCATAGAGAAAGTCATCGATCCCCAGCAGCGGGAGGACAGCCGGCGGCTGATCGCGTTGATGAGCCGAGTCAGCGGGCACCCGCCGATGATGTGGGGACCGAGCATCATCGGCTTCGACAGCTACCACTACCGCTACGAGAGCGGCCGCGAGGGCCACATGTGCACCCTCGGCTTCTCGCCGCGCAGCAAGGAGCTGGCGATCTACTTCGTCAACGGGCTGTCGCTGTACGCGCACGAGCTGGCCAACCTCGGCCCGCATCGCGCCGCCAAGTCCTGCCTGTACGTGAAGCGCCTGGACGGCGTCGACCTCGACGTGCTCACCCGCATGCTCGAGCACGCCTACGCCGACATCTCCGCCCGGCACGGCGAGATGGGTCGAGCCCAGTAGCGGTGCCGGGCCCGCCCCGGTCGCACCGGGCGACCGCTGAGTAGGATCATCGCGACCGAAAGGACTGTCCCAATGCCGCTGCAATCCGTTTTCGTTCCCGACGCCGACCGCTACGACGGCCGGATGCCCTACCGCCGCACCGGACGCAGCGGGTTGCTGCTGCCGGCCATCTCGCTGGGGTTGTGGCACAACTTCGGCGACGACGTGCCGTTCGCGCGGCAGCGGGACATCCTGCGGCGGGCCTTCGACCTCGGCATCACCCACTTCGACCTGGCGAACAACTACGGCCCGCCGTACGGCTCGGCCGAGACCAACTTCGGGCGCCACCTGCGCGACGACTTCGCCCGCTACCGCGACGAGTTGGTGATCTCGACCAAGGCCGGCTGGGACTTCTGGCCCGGTCCGTACGGCGATCTCGGCTCGCGCAAGTACCTGCTCGGCTCGCTGGACGCGTCCCTGCAACGGATGGGGCTCGACTACGTCGACATCTTCTACCACCACCGCTTCGACCCGGACACGCCGCTGGAGGAGACGATGGGCGCGCTGGACTCCGCGGTCCGGTCGGGCAAGGCGCGCTACGTCGGCGTCTCGTCGTACTCCGGGACGCGGACCCGCGAGGCGATCGCCATCCTGCGCGAACTCGGCACTCCCCTGCTGATCCACCAGCCGTCCTACTCGATGCTGAACCGGTGGGTCGAGGAGGATCTGCTCGACGTGCTCGGCGAGGAGGGCGTCGGCTGCATCGCCTTCTCACCGCTGGCCCAGGGGATGCTGACCGACAAGTATCTCGACGGCGTCCCGGACGGATCGCGGGCCGCCCAGGGCAAGTCGCTGTCGCCGAAGCTGCTGACCGAGCAGAACCTCACCCACGTCCGCGCGCTGAACGAGTTGGCGCAGGCGCGCGGGCAGAGCCTGGCGCAGCTGGCGCTGGCCTGGATCCTGCGGGACGCCCGGGTCACCTCGGCCCTGATCGGGGCGTCCAGCGTGGCGCAGCTGGAGAACAGCGTCGGCGCGGTCGCCAACCTGGACTTCACCGACGAGGAGCTGGACGCCATCGACCGCCACGCCGTCGAGGGCGGGATCAACCTCTGGAAGGGCCCGAGCCGCGCCTGAGCTGCCGCCGGGGGCTCCGTAGCCGTCGGCGTCCGCGGGGTTCACACTGTCGGGTATGGCAACGCAGCTGAGGGATCTGCTCTGGGGCGCGCTCGACGAACTCAGGTTCCAGCCTATCGACAAGTGGATCCGGGCGGAGGTGGGCGGCAGGACGGTCGTCGACACCCGCCGCGCCCGGCTCGTCCTAGAGCCCCGCCGGGTGGTCGGCAGCTACGCCGTCCCGGAGACCGACCTCGCCGCCGAGTTGGTCCTCGACACCGGCGCCGCCGCCGAGGAGCGGCCGGTGGAGATCGGACGCCGCCGCGTGCTGGACCCGAGCACGCCGTTTAGGGCGCACGGTGCACCGGGCGTCTCGCTGACGATCCGGACGCCGGAGGCCGAGCTCCCCGGCGCCGGTTTCCGTGCGGACGACCCCGACCTCGCCGGCTACGTGATCCTCGACTGGGACGCCTTCGACCAGTGGCACGAGGAGGACGAGCCGGTGATCGCCCATCCCCACGACCCGTTCAGCCGGATCGACTGCCTGCGCAGCAGCCGTCATGTGCGGATCGTGCATGGCGAGGTCCTGCTCGCCGACAGCCGGCGTCCGGTCATCCTGTTCGAGACGGGCCTGCCGCCGCGCTACTACATCCCGCGCGAGGACGTGGTGATGTCGTTGCTGGACCCCACCCCGACGGCCACCGCGTGCGCCTACAAGGGCTGGGCGTCGTACTGGTCGGCGCGAGTCGGCGACACCGTTCTGACCGACATCGCCTGGTCCTATCCCGACCCGCTGAACGACGCATTGCCGGTGCGTGACCTGATCGCCTTCTTCTCGGAGCGACTCGACGTGACCGTTGACGGCGAGCTGCAGTCCCGCCCGAACACTCCCTGGTCGTAGGGCTGCGGCCACGGACCGCGCACGGCGTGCAAGGATCGACGGCGTGGACGACAACCAGTTGCTGATCCGGCACGCCGAGAAGTGGGCAGCGGGCCGCGGACGGGTGCTGGAGACCGACGTGCTTGGGGTCGCCCTGAACCTCCGCGCCATGCACGACGGACTGGCCGCCAACCGGTGGCCGACCCGGAGCGTGGAGCATCTGATGCTCGTCCGATGGCCCTCACATGGGCCCAAGGACCCGCCGGACATACCGACGCTGGTGTCGACCCTCGACTCGTTCTGGCGCTTCCTCCGCGGCACGGGACGGATGGCCGGCGCCTCGGCGGACCCCGCGAGCCTGCTCAAGGAGGCCAGAGCCGCGGCCCGCAGGATGCGCGCCGCCTGCGCCGACCGCGCCAACTGGAGTCAGTCCAAGCAGCTGATCGGATTCGGTGAGGAGGTCGGCATCTCGCTCGACGACGCGGCCGACGTCGATGAGGTCAATGCGCGCATGCAGCAGATCATGAGTGCCTGGAACACCCTGCCGGAGGACGTCCGGCGTAGCCGGATGCCCTCGGTCGGGAATGTCGGCAGCAGGATGGGCCGGGCCCCGACGGATGCGATGGCGACCTATCAGCAGACCGGAGGTCTTCCGGAGGACTGGAGGCTGCCTGCACCGCCCCGGCTCGATGACGAGGACGGCGAGGAGGCGGTTTTCCCGAACGCACCCGAGGTGAGCGCACCTCAGGTGCGCTCCTGCGGCTTCGTCCAGAAGGTCCTGGAGTTGGCGGAGTGGGTCGGTTCCGGACGGGAGACGACCGAGATCGGTGTGCTGCGTCCGGCCGTCGCACAGGAGGCTTACGACACGCTCGACCTGTGGACCTGGGAGCGGGAGTGGGCCCGTGCCAACGGGTCGATGATCCCCGACACGCCCGAGGGGGAGGCCCTGATGGCCCGCACCTACCAGGTGTGGCGATCTGCGGCGGACTGCCTGCCGCTCGATCGGCTGTGGCGGTCGGCTGTGGCCGCCGGCCTGATCACGATCGCGGGCAAGCGGGCCACCAGGAACACCGACGCCCTCCCACACGGCGATGACGAGTGGGTGGTGCTCGGGCACGAACTGCTGTTGGCCCTGATCGGGAATGCGCAGCGTCGGCTGGCGTTCGATCCGCTCCTGGGAACCCTCTTCGCCATCTCGGCCCGGGTCGGCGAACCCAGCACCACCGCCGAACTGCGAGACGTGTGGTGGAACAGTCCGCGAAACGACGTCGCCCAAGCGCTGCAAGGCGATCCGATCGGCCGCGAGTTCAGTGACCGGACCCTCGACCGTTGCCTGGTCATGTTCGGGGACTGCGGATTGTGGATCCTCCGGCACGACCATTTGGTGGGTACCGCCTTCGGCTGGGACTTCGCGCTCATGCTGATCAACGCCTACGAGGAGGGCCTGATCCAGGAGTAGGGGCGCCGTGCGGGGCCTTCCTTGGGATGCGGGCGGAGATCCCGGCGTTCGCCGGGATGACGAGGGGCCGGGATGACGAGGGGCCGGGATGACGAGGGGCCGGGATGACAGGGGACCCGGACGATGGGCCAGTGTGCCGGAGAAGGGACTTGAACCCT
>CALMIQ010000453.1 GCA_937863965.1 uncultured Micropruina sp. | reverse complement strand
CCGGCCCCGGGCGGCGGCCGCCGGCGTGCCCTCGGAACTGGTCGCGGTGTGGATCGCCCGCTACGGCTCGAACGCCGGCGCCGTGCTGACCCGGTATCTGGCTGACCCGGCGGCGGCCGAGGTGATCGGTCCGCGCGGGCTCACCCGGGCCGAGGTGCGCTACTGCGTCGACGAGGAGCAGTGCCGCACCGTCGTGGATCTGATGGTCCGCCGGACGTCGCTGTTCTACTGGGACGCCACCGGCGGGGTCTCGCACCTGGACGCCATCGCGGCCGAGCTGGCCGCCCGGCTGGGCTGGTCGGAGGCCGAACGGGCCGCTCAGGCCGACGCCTACCGCGCGCTGGTGGCCCGGCACCGTCCCGCACCGCAAGGCCCTCCCTGAGGGGTCTACGGGCCGGGCCGGCCGCGACCCAGCGCCAGGCGCAGGCGACGGGCGCTGGCCGCCTCCTGTTCCATCGCGGCCGCGCGGGCGGCGTCCAGGCCCTCCAGGCCGAGCGCGTCCAGCACCGCACGCAGCTCGGGACGCCCGGCCCAGGCCGCGATCGCGGCACCGGAGAGCCGGTCCCGGGTCGCGATCGCCTCTTCGCCGGAGAACTGGGCCACGGTGAGGCCGGCGAGTTCGACCGGCACCGCGGACGTGGTGACGTGCCAGATCCCGGCATCGACGACGCCGGCCAGCACGAAGGCCGGGACGTCCGGATAGGGCACCTCGACGTACTCCCGTCCCGGCTCGGGCGGGAACTGCGCCAGGGTCAGCGCCTGGTGATCGAAGGAGTCGGTGTCGATGGCCACCCGGTGGGCCGGCGTGGCGGCGTCCGTTCGACCGAGCACCACCAGGCGCTGCGGATCGTAATAGGTGCCGGACGCCAACCGTCGCGCCACGATGGCCGCGGAGCCGTCGGCACCGATCACGCCGTCGAAGGTGCCGGCCGACACCACGGTGAGGTCGTACTCGCCACGCCCCAGCAGTTCCAGCCGCTGGTTGCCGCCGGCGAGATGGCGCACCGTGTACGCCACCCCCAGCCGGCCGAACTCGTCGCCGATGGTGGTCTCCAGCGAGTTGATCTCCACCGATCCGGGCGGCGACAGCAGGATGCGGATCGGCGGCAGCCCGGCCGCCTGCCAGCACTGGCCGATGTCGACCGCCTCGATCCGCCGGCCCAGGTGACCGCGCGAGATGGTGTGCAGGGCGTCCCGCTCGGCGAGCACCTCCAGCGCGCGCTGCACCGTGCCCATGCCGACCCCGAGGGACTCGCGCACCTCGGTGTTGGTGGCCAGGGTGTCGCCGACCCGTTTGCCGAGGGCGTCCCGGACGATGGCACGGACCGCGGCGTGCACGCTGCCGGCCACCGCGACGTCGCCCGACGGCCAGACCGGTTCCACGTCCCACCTCTCGGTTTGCTGAGGCTGCGACCCTACCCCAGCCGGACGCCGCGGCGGCGGCTCGCCGGGTAGTCTGCGGACGTGCCCAAGCCCGTCCGCCCGCCGGTGCCGCACCCCAGCGGCGCGCGTCCCCCGCAGCTGCCGCGCAAGGCGATCCCGGAGCACGTCGCGATCGTGATGGACGGCAACGGACGCTGGGCGAAGGCCCGCAACCTGCCGCGCACCGAGGGTCACGCCCGCGGCGAGGATTCGCTGTTCGACGTCATCGAGGGCGCCATCGAGATCGGGTTGAAGTACCTGTCCGCCTACGCGTTCTCGACCGAGAACTGGCGGCGCTCCCCCGACGAGGTGCGCTGGCTGATGGGCTTCAACCGCGACGTCATCCACCGCCGCCGCGACCAGTTGGACGCCATGGGCGTCCGGATCCGCTGGGCCGGACGGCGTCCGAAGCTGTGGCGCTCGGTGATCCGGGAACTCGAGGAGGCCGAGCAGCAGAGCCGGGACAACACCGTCCTCACCCTGCAGTTCTGCGTCAACTACGGCGGCCGCGCCGAGATCGTGGACGCCGCCCGCGCCATCGCCAAGGCCGCCCAGGCCGGACGGCTCGACCCCGACCACCTGACCGAGAAGACCTTCCGGAAGTTCCTGGACGAGCCGGAGATCCCCGACGTCGACCTGTTCGTCCGCTCCTCCGGCGAGCAGCGGACGTCCAACTTCCTGCTCTGGCAGTCCGCCTACGCCGAGATGGTGTTCCTCGACCGGCTCTGGCCCGACTTCGACCGCCGCGACCTGTGGCGCGCGGTCGAGCTGTACGCGTCGCGCGACCGGCGCTACGGCGGCGCGATGCCCAACGTCGTGGAGTAGCCACCGGCGTCCGGCTCGGTGGAGTACGACCTCGGCGCGGTGGCGACAGCCCCCTCGGACGCCGTGAGGCCCGGCCGAAATCCTCCGACCGGGCCTCATCCCGCGAGGGACGTTCCTCAGTTCTGCACGGTGGGCGCGTCCTCCTCGACGGAGCCCTCGATCTGGGTTGCGCCGCCGGTGTGCGCGACGGCGATCTTGCGCGGCTTGGCCTCCTCGGCGACCGGGATGGTCAGGGTCAGGACGCCGTCGCGGTAGTCGGCCGCGATGCGGTCCAGGGCGACCCCGTAGCCGAGGGTGAGCTGGCGGGCGAAGGTGCCGACCGGACGCTCGCGGACCAGCCAGCGCTGCTCGCCCTCCACGCTGTCGCTGCCACGCTCGGCCCGGATGGTCAGGGTGCGCTCGTCGACGTCCACGTCGATGCTGCCCGGGTCGACGCCCGGCAGGTCGAGCCGGGCGACGAAGCTGTCACCCGCCTTGTACAGGTCCATCGCCATCGCGGCGCTGGCCGGCGTCCGCGCGACATCGGAGAACCAGCGGTCCATCTCGCGGAACGGATCGAACGTACGTGCCATGGTTGATCACTCCTTCTCTCTACGGCTGGCACTTGGTGTACCCAGGAAACCCCTGGCGCATCCAGCATATTCCAAAGTTGAGCCGACCAAACTCAACTCACCCGAATCCACCCATCGACAACCCTGCATCCGGTATGAAGCCCGGACGCGGAAGTCAGTCGGCGCCGAACTCCATGCCGGCGCTGTCCGTGGCGTGCTCGACACCGGCGTCCAGGACGGTGGCCTCGATCTCGGTGATGCTCCGGGCGGCGCCGGGTTCCAGCTCGCCGACCAGGGACGACACCGCGCCGCCGACCAGGCCGAGGTGGGCGTACTGCTCCAGCCGGGTGCGGGAGTCGGCGATGTCCAGGTTGCGCATGGTGAGCTGGCCGATCCGGTCGGTCGGGCCGAAGGCGGCGTCCCCGACCCGCTCCATGGAGAGCTTCTCCGGGTGGTAGGACAGCGCCGGCCCGGCGGTGTCCACGATCGAGTAGTCGTCGCCGCGGCGCAGCCGGACGGTCACCGAGCCGGTCACCGCCGAGCCGACCCAGCGCTGCAGCGACTCGCGCAGCATCAGCGACTGCGGGTCGAGCCAGCGGCCCTCGTACATCAGCCGGCCCAGCTTGCGGCCCTCGGCGTGGTAGTTGGCCAGGGTGTCCTCGTTGTGGATCGCGTTCAGCAGCCGCTCGTAGGCGATGTGCAGCAGCGCCATGCCCGGCGCCTCGTAGATGCCGCGGCTCTTGGCCTCGATGATCCGGTTCTCGATCTGGTCGGACATGCCGAGCCCGTGCCGTCCGCCGATCGCGTTCGCCTCGCGCACCAGCGTGACGGCGTCCGGAAAGGTCGCCCCGTTGATCGAGACCGGCCGGCCCTGCTCGAAGGCGATGGTGATGTCCTCGGTGGCGATCTCGACGGCCGGATCCCAGAACCGGACGCCCATGATCGGCTCGACGATCTCGATGCTGGCGTCCAGCGACTCCAGATCCTTGGCCTCGTGGGTGGCGCCCCAGATGTTGGCGTCGGTGGAGTACGCCTTCTCCTTCGAGTCCCGGTAGGGCAGGCCGCGCTCGGTCAGCCACTGACTCATCTCGGCCCGGCCGCCGAGCTCGCTGACGAAGGCGTGGTCGAGCCACGGCTTGTAGATCCGCAGCCGGGGGTTGGCCAGCAGCCCGTAGCGGTAGAACCGCTCGATGTCGTTGCCCTTGTAGGTCGAGCCGTCGCCCCAGATCCACACGTCGTCGTCGCGCATCGCCCGCACCAGCATGGTGCCGGTGACGGCGCGTCCGATCGGGGTGGTGTTGAAGTAGGTGCGGCCCGCCGAACGGATGTGAAAGGCCCCGCAGACCAGGGCGACCAGCCCCTCCTCGACCATCGCGGCGGTGCAGTCGACCATCCGGTAGATCTCGGCGCCGTAGGCGGCGGCGCGTCCCGGCACCGAGTCGATGTCGGGCTCGTCGTACTGGCCGAGGTTCGCGGTGTAGGTGCAGGGGATCGAGCCCTTCTCACGCATCCACGCCACCGCCACCGAGGTGTCCAGACCGCCGGAGAAGGCGAGGCCGACGCGCTCGCCGAGGGGAAGTTCCGTCAAGACTTTGGGCATGGGTTCGATCCTAGGACCGGGCGGCTCGCCCTTCCGGCCCAGTCTCACCGCCCTCGGACGCCTGCGCCGCCCGCCAGGCGGCCAGGCCGTCCGCGGTGAAGATCTCGGTGGCCATCGCCCGGACGGCCGTGCCCTGCGCCGCCTCCAACGCGGCCATCGGGATCACCGGAAAGGACACCGCCAGCGAGGCGTAGCCGTGGGTGATCCCCCACAGGGTCAGGGTGAGCAGATCGACGTCCTGGGGCTTGATCAGGCCCTCGCGGATCGCGGTCTCGATGTTCTCGCCCATCGCCCGCAGGCTCGGGTCGTCGCCCATGCCCTCACCGGTGACGACCGCCGGACGGCGTCCGCCCATGAACAGGATCCGGTACAGCGCCGGGTGTTCGCCGGCCCAGTGCAGCAGGGCGTAGCCGCGGCGCTCCAGCCGCGCGATGGTGCCGCCGCCGACCGCGGCGACACCCTCCTCGATGTGCTCGGCCAGCTTCTGGAATTCGACCTCGCAAGCCTGCCGCAACAGCTCGGTCTTCGTCGGGAAGTAGTAGTACAACGCCGGCGGCGTGCATCCCACCCGGTCGACGACCGCATCGATGGACACCGAGTCGACATCGCCGGTGTCGATCAGCAACTCGATGACGGTATCCAGGATGTCCTGTCGCAGTTGCCCACGTGGACGACGCGCCACTTCGTCCCCTTCGGTTCCGGGCGGCATGCCCGACCGGGGGTAGACCGGGGGTGCCAACCGGGACTAGAACTATCAAAATTCCCTACTCGGCTTCAACTTCTGCTGACCGGTCACCAGTCTCGCCCGACGTCTCGCCGTCCCGGACGAGGGTCCGTCCGGGACGGCGGGATGTGGCTTCCGGCCCGATGCCGGTCGTGGGTCAGTCGACGGTCCGGGCGGCGCGGTTGATCGCGCCGATCACCGCCTTCTGCGCCGCCGTGGTGATCGATTCGTGCATGCCGACGCCCCACAGCACGCGGGTGTCGTCGCCGTGGCCGATCTCGGTCTCGACGTAGGCCACGGCCACCGCGTCCGTGCCCGAGGACAACGCGTGCGAGGTGTAGTCGAGCACCCGGACCTCGTAGCCCAGGATGCTGACGGCGTCCGCGAAGGCGTCCAGCGCACCGTTGCCCTCGCCGACCAGGGTCTTCTCCACTCCCCTGACTCGCACGTTGGCGGTGACGGTGTACCGGCCGCCGTTGGCGATGTCGGGGACGCTGACCAGCTCGAGCGGTTCGACGTCGCTGAGGTACTCGGAGGTGAAGATGTCCCACAGCTGGGTCGGCGTGACCTCGCCGCCCTCGGTGTCGGTGTGTCGCTGGACGACCCGGCTGAACTCCATCTGCAGCCGGCGGGGCAGCTCCATGTGGTGCTCGGACTTCATGATGTAGGCCATCCCGCCCTTGCCGGACTGGCTGTTCACCCGGATCACGGCCTCGTAGGTGCGGCCCACGTCGTGCGGGTCGATCGGCAGGTACGGCGCCTCCCAGGGGATCTCGTGAATCCCCTTGCCCTCGGCGGCGGCCTGGTTGGCCAGCGCCTCCAGCCCCTTCTTGATGGCGTCCTGGTGGGAGCCCGAGAAGGCGGTGTAGACCAGGTCGCCCGCGTATGGGTGGCGCGGGTGGACCGGCAGGTTGGTGCAGTACTCGACGGTGCGACGGATCTCGTCGATGTCGGAGAAGTCGATCTTCGGGTCGATGCCCTGGCTGAACAGGTTCATGCCCAGGGTCACCAGGCACACGTTCCCCGTCCGTTCGCCGTGGCCGAACAGGCAGCCCTCGACGCGATCCGCGCCCGCCATGACGCCCAGCTCGGTCGCCGCCACCGCCGTCCCCCGGTCGTTGTGGGGGTGCAGCGAGATCGCCACGTGTGCGCGGTTGCGGACGTGACGGGCGAAGTACTCGATCTGGTCGGCATAGGTGTTGGGCGTGGAACGCTCGACGGTCGCGGGCAGGTTCAGGATGATTTCGCGGCCCTCGGACGGTTGCCAGACGTCCATGACCGCGTTACACACCTCCACTGCGTAGTCGGTCGGAGTCTGGGTGAAGATCTCCGGGGAGTACTGGTAACCGAACTCGACGTCGCCCAGGTTCTGCTCGGCGTACTTCATCACCAACTCGGTCCCCCGCGTGGCCAGCGCGATGCACTGTGCCTCGTCGATGCCGAATACCACCCGCCTGAACAGTTCCGCGGTCGCGTTGTACATGTGGATGGTCGCCCGCCGCGCCCCGATCAGGGACTGGGCGGTGCGTTCGATCAGGTCCTCACGGGCTTGGGTGAGGACGCTGATGGTGACGTCGTCGGGGATGTGGCCGCCGACGATCAGATTCCGGACGAAGTCGAAATCGGTCTGCGAGGCCGAGGGGAAACCCACCTCGATCTCCTTGTAACCCATCCGCACCAGGAGATCGAACATCTTCCTCTTGCGGCTGGGGGTCATCGGGTCGATCAGCGCCTGGTTGCCGTCGCGCAGGTCGGTGGAGAGCCAGCGCGGCGCGTGCGTGATCTTCTTCGCCGGCCAGGTGCGATCGGGCAGATCGACCGGCACGAACGGGGTGTAACGCTGGAACGGCATCGGGGACGGCTGCTGCACCGGCGTGGGCTGGACGCGCGTCCCGAATTGGTTGACGGTGGTGGTCATGAGGATCCTCGGCGGCTCGATGGGGTTCAGGCGCGTGCGAACTCTCCGCAACGAGGAAGCCTGAAGCTAGATCGAGGCCTCGCTGCGGCAGCCAAGGATGAGGCTGAACCGTGACACGTTGGACACCATACCCACAAACCGCGTCCTGCGTCACGTTCCGACCCACCATGCCGTCATCCGGACTCGATCCGGGACCGCGTCGGTCGGACCCTTGCTCGTGGTTGCGTCATTGTCGAGTTGCCTCCTGCTCCGCGGAGTGGGCTGCACCCCGTCCCGCCCGGGCGCAGCTCGCCGTACTTGGTTGTTCGTCCTCAGTCCCCGGCAGGCGGCTCGCGCGCTTCACGCCCACCACACCAGAACGGGGTGCAGCCCACTCCGCTTTGAGGTTGCGTTCTGCTCGCGGCTCGCGGGCCTGCCGTCGGTTCCGACGTCGTCATCCCGGACTCGATCCGGGATCTCGGTCGAGCCTTCCGAGACCCCGGCCGCGGATCGTAGCTTTCGGCAGCTCAGGCAGCGGCGACGTCGAGCAAACCGATCACCCGTCGAGGCCCACTACTCGGCAAGAGTCTGAAATCGACTACGGAGTGGCGGCGACACGCCGAGGATCGCACCGCGAACACCGGCGTGTCGTGACCACCCTGACGTCGATATCAGGCTGGTCGGAGGTAGCGCCCCGCCGCGTGCATCCGACCGACCGGGCAGGATGCCGTCATGAGGTTTCCCGACAGCGCGCGACGGGCCAGGATCGGACGCCGGCATGGGCTCAACCCTGCCCACCGCCTGGACGATCCGCTCGGAGTGGCGCAGGCGCTCGTGGCGTTGCACGCAACGGACCCGTCCACGGTGCACCTGGCCGTCGCCGCCCGGATGCACGCCCCGGTCGTGGCCGACGTCGAGCGGGTGCTGTACGACGACCGGACGCTGGTGAAGCAGCTGGCGATGCGACGGACCCTGTTCGCCTTTCCGGTGCAGGATCTGCCGGCGGTCTGGGGCAGCGCCGCCGAGCGGGTGGCGGCGCAGCAGCGGGCACAGCTGACCCGCGATCTCGAGCGGCACGGGGTGAGCGATGACGGGGCCGGCTGGATCGAGCGGGCTCGGGCGGCCGTCCTGG
>CALMIQ010000452.1 GCA_937863965.1 uncultured Micropruina sp. | reverse complement strand
GGGACGCCGATCGTGGTGCGCTGGGCGAGGCTCACCCAGGTCACCAGGCTGATCACCGCGGTCGCGGCGACCACGGCCAGTCCGCGCCGCTGGGCGCGGGCCGCGCGGCGTCGGCGTCCCCTGTGCAGCAGGACGTCCAGGTCGAGGTCGGCGGGCATCGTGTCGGCGGCGTCCCGCAGGTCGTCGCGCAGCCGCAGCTCCAAGTCGTTCATCGTTCGCCCCTCTCGTCGGTGGGTGCGTAGGCGTTGCGCAGCGCCGCCAGCCCGCGCGAGGCGGCCGACTTCACCGCGCCGGCGCTGACGCCGAGGCACTCGGCGACCTCCGCCTCCGGCAGGTCGTTGTAGTAGCGCAGCACGATCACCCGGCGCTGCTGCGGCGGCAGCGACGCCAGCATCCGGACCACCTGGTCGTGGTCGTCGACCCGGCCGTGCCCGTCGCGTGGATCGACGCCCTCGGGGATGCCGCCGACCATCGCCTCGCGGCGCCGCCAGCGGTCGATGGTGAGGTTCACCACGATGCGCCGGGCGTACGCGGTGGCTTCGCCCGGCCGCACCCGCCGCCAGGCGAGATAGGTGCGCAGCAGGGCCTCCTGGGCCAGGTCGGCGGCCAGCTCGCGGTCGCCGGTGAGCAGGAACGCCGTCCGCTTCAGCGACCCGCCCGCGGCCGTGGCGAAGCGGACGAACTCGGCGTCCCGCTCCGCGGTGGACAGTCCGAACATGGCGCCCCTCTCTGCACTCCTCACCCTGTCCTACGTGGTCGGACGCCGGAAGGTTGCCAGGCCGGCGCTGATCCGCGGCGTGCTTCACTTGGGTCGATGAGCTCGACTGAAGCCCCCGAAGATCGGCCGAAGTGGTGGCCGCGAGTCAAGGCCAGCCTGATCGACTACCTGGTCATCGTGGCCTGGCTCCTGGTGCTCACCGGGCTGAGCCTGATCGTCCGGCCCTTGCTGCCCCCGGCCACAGGACCGCAGGACGTCTACCTGACGGATCTGATCGTCTTCGCGATGACGGTGTTCCCGGTGTGGCTGTACCTGACGCTGACCGAGGCGTCCGCGGCGGCGGGGACGCTCGGCAAGCATTTGGCCGGGTTGCGGGTCCGCTCCGCCGACTCGGGCCGGGCCGGTCTCGCCCGGGCGGCGGCGCGGAACGCCATCAAGCTGCTGCCCTGGCAGTTGGGCCACGTCGCGGTGGCCAGGTTCATCCTGGGCGTCCAGTTCGAGCTGGCGATCGTGGTGGACGTCGTCGCGGTGCTTCTCGCCGTGGCTACCGTGGTGGTGGCCGTCCGCGATCCCGGACGCCGGGCGCTGCACGACCTGATCGCCGGCACCCGGGTGGTCGCCGTCCGGTGAGCGTGCGGCGTCCGGCGGTGGCAGGCTGATCCCATGCGGATCGCCCTCGCCCAGTTCACCGCCGGCACCGACCCGGCCGCCAACCTCGAGCTGGTGCTGGAACAGATCGGACGCGCGGCGGCGTCCGGCGCCCAGCTGGTGGTGTTTCCCGAAGCCATGAGCTGTTCTTTCGCGCGGCCCCGCGTCGAGGCGGCCGAGCCCTTGGACGGGCCGTGGGCGAACGCCGTCCGGCAGGCCGCGGTGGACGCCGGGGTGACGGTGGCGGTCGGCCTGTTCACGCCCGGACGCGACGGCAGGGTGCGCAACACCCTGCTGGTCACCGGTCCGGACGCCGAGGCGCACTACGACAAGCTGCATCTGTTCGACGCCTACGGCTTTGCTGAATCGGCACAGATCGAGCCGGGGGACGCCGTCGTCACCGTCACCGTCGACCGCGTGGTGTTCGGCCTGACCACCTGCTACGACATCCGGTTCCCGGAGCTGTACAAGCAGCTGGCGGCGGCCGGTGCCGAGGTGATCGTGGTGCCGGCGTCCTGGGCGCCGGGGGAGCGCAAGGTCGAGCAGTGGCGGGCGCTCGCCGTCGCCCGAGCGCTCGACGCAACGTGTTTCGTCGTGGCCGTCGATCAGGCCCTGCCGCCCGCCGACCCGGACGCCGACCCGGCGCGGCGCAAGCCGACCGGCGTGGGGCACTCGCTCGTGGTCGGCCCGCTGGGGGAGAT
>CALMIQ010000451.1 GCA_937863965.1 uncultured Micropruina sp. | reverse complement strand
CCGCGGAAGTAGCGCGGGCTGAAGCCGTCGTAGCCCTCGCCCAGCCCGGAGAACTCGGCGCAGGCGATGCCGGTCGCGGTACCCATCAGCAGCGGCTTGACGAAGCCCTCCAGCACCAGCAGCGAGATCCAGGTCGGGGCGTCCGAGACCCCGGCGTAGCCGCCGGTGATCAGCGGCCAGTGCTTGACCAGGGTGTCCGCGGTGGCGAAGCCGACGCCGGAGATCACGCCGAAGGTGAGGCCGTCCATCAGGTCGTCGAACTCCGGACGGGCGGCCAGCAGGACCGGTCCGAGCTGGCGGATCGCCTCGCCGACCACCGGGGCCAGCACGGCCACGATCAGGAAGCCGAGAAGGGTCGGCGCCGGGGCCGCGTCCCCCCAGGACGCGGACGGGCTGAGCGGGCCGCGCAGGGTCAGCCACAGCCACGTCCAGCCGCCGCCGAGCACGGCGGTGAGCAGGAACGCCAGCCCGGTGACCAGCAGCGGTTCGTCCTCCCACATGTTCACGTCGTAGAGGTAGACGATGTAGACGATCGGCATCGCGAACGCGGCGATCAGGACGGCGATCGGCAGCGCGCCGGTGGCCGCCGTGATGACGGTCAGCAGCAGGGCGAGGCCGAGCGCGAATTGGTAGGTCATGGGCCGCACGGCGGCGCCGCGCGGCATGATGCTCGACATGAGCCTGATGGACACCACGGACTCGTTCGGTTTGGCGGCGAAGGACGCCTTGCGGGCGCCGTCATCGGTGTGCGTGTCCAGCCCGCACACCTGGCAATAATGCGCAGCCTCCGGTACGTCCGCGTGACATCGGGTGCATTGCACGACTGAAATCCTTCCGGTCGGTTGACGGCTCGAACCCGGAGCCGCGTCGGGCCAGTCTCTCAACACAAAGGGCCGGGAAGCCGCCCGGCGATACCGGGTCAGCCCAATTGGTCCAGGAAGTCGCGGCGCATGCGGGTGATCTCGTCGCGGCGCGCCGCGACGGTGCCGGCCGGCACCAGCGCGATCACCGCCAGGGCGTTCCGCTCGTCGCCGTCGATGACGACATGCACGGTGGTGTCGACGCGGACGCCGTCGCCCCGCGTCCCGGACGCCTCGATGCTCGCTCTCTCGGAACCCTTGTCGGTGGCATTCGTGCGCCGCTTGCCGAGGCCGGCGGTGTGCCGGTTGAGCAGGCGCTGCGCCTCCTCCGTGGCCGTGACGTCATCGCCCACGGTGTAGGCCCGGAAGATCACCGTGACGCCGCCCCGGGCCAGCGCCAGCTGGATCTCGGTGCGGCCGTCGACGCTCCAGCCATCGGGCCAGGTGACGGTGTAGTCGCCGAGCTCCTCCTGATTGTCGGGCAGGTCCTCCGGGTCGTCGTCGTCCGGGGCGGGCGCGGCGCCGGATTCCCAGCCCTCCGGGAAGCCGGGCGGGTTCCGGTTCCGGATGCTCGCGATCACCGGCATCGCGATCAGCACCGCGACTCCGCCGCCGATCATGGTCAGCACCCCGCGCCGGTTGGGTCCCGGTGCCGGCGGGGGTGGTCCGCCCGGTGGTGCGAACACGGGCGTGAGCGGCTGCTCCGGCCGCTCGGACGCGCCGCCGTGGTCGCCGGAGCGCAGACCGGCGTCCCGGGCCGGCGGGTAGTTCTCGAAGGTCGGGGGCGGCGTGCTCACTCGGCCAGCGTGCCATGCAACGGGCGCTCCCGACCGGTAGCGACACCTGAGGAACCGCTCGAGGGTCAGCGCTGCCCCAATCGCCGCCACAGCGCGTCCGTCGCGGCCCGCAACTCGTCGGGGCTGCCGTTGTTGTCGATCACCGCGTCGGCGGCCGCCAGCCGCCGTTCCCGGGTGGCCTGGGCGTTGATCCTGGCCAGCGCCTGGTCGCGGGTGAGCCCGCTGCGCGCGACGAGTCGCTCCAGCTGGACGGCGGGGTCGATGTCGATGACGACGACCATGTCGAACGAATCCTGCTGACCGGTCTCCACCAGCAGCGGAATGACCTCCACGACGACGGAGCCCGGCGGCGCGGCGCGGGCGAGTTCGACGGCGCGGGCCCGGACGGCGGGGTGCACGATCGCCTCCAGGTCGCGCCGGGCGTCCGGGTCGGCGAAGACGATCGCGCCCAGCGCCGGCCGGTCGAGTTCGGCCGGCCCTTCGCCGGGGCGCAGCACGCCGGTGCCGAAGCGCTCCACGATCGCGGCCAGCCCGGGGGTGCCGGGCGCCACCACCTCGCGGGCCAGCACGTCGGCGTCGATCACCACCGCCCCCAGCTCGGCCAGCCGGTCGGCCGCCATCGACTTGCCGGACGCGATCCCGCCGGTGAGGCCGACGATCAGCGCATCGGGGCGCCGCCGTCTCGCCACCGCGATCCGCTCGGCGGGTCGGGGGGTCGGGTCCGTCACCGGGTCAGCATGCCCGCTCGGCGCTCCCGGCGTCCATCTCCGGCCGGAACGCCGACCGGCGCGGCCCCCGAGGGGAACCGCGCCGGTCGGCGATGGTGTCGGGCGGACTCAGCGGTTGCCGGTCAGCCGGTCGCGCAGGGCCTGCAGCGCCTCGTCCGAGGCGAGCGAGCCCTCGGCCTGGGTGGTGGCGGCGCCACCGGCCGAGTAGGCGGCGGTGCTGGCCTCGGCCACGGCGGCCTCGACCCCGGCGGCCTCGGCGTCCTTGACCTGCTGCTTGTGCGCCTCCCAGCGGGCCTGGGCCTCGGCGTACTGCCGCTCCCACGCCGCCTGCTGCTCCTCGTAGCCGGGCTTCCACTCCTGGGTCTCCGGATCGAAGCCCTCGGGGTAGATGTAGTTGCCCTGCTCGTCGTAGGACGCGCTCATGCCGTACAGCGCCGGGTCGAAGTCGTCGGCATGCATGTCGACGCCCTCGTTGGCCTGCTTGAGCGACAGCGAGATCCGGCGGCGCTCCAGGTCGATGTCGATGATCTTGACCATGACCTCGTCGTTGACGCTGACCACCTGCTCGGGGATCTCCACGTGGCGCTCGGCCAGCTCGGAGACGTGCACCAGGCCCTCGATGCCCTCCTCGACGCGGACGAACGCACCGAACGGCACCAGCTTGGTGACCTTGCCCGGCACGATCTGACCGATCTGGTGGGTCCGGGCGAAGGTCTGCCACGGATCCTCCTGGGTCGCCTTCAGCGACAGCGAGACGCGCTCGCGGTCCATGTCGACGTCCAGCACCTCGACGGTGACCTCGTCACCGACGGTGACCACCTCGGAGGGATGGTCGATGTGCTTCCAGGACAGCTCCGAGACGTGCACCAGGCCGTCCACGCCGCCGAGATCGACGAAGGCGCCGAAGTTGACGATGCTGGAGACCACGCCCTTGCGGATCTGGCCCTTGGCGAGCTGGTTGAGGAACGTGTGCCGCACCTCGGACTGGGTCTGCTCCAGCCACGCCCGGCGGGACAGCACCACGTTGTTGCGGTTCTTGTCCAGCTCGATGATCTTGGCCTCGAGCTCCATCCCGACGTACGGCTGCAGGTCACGCACCCGGCGCATCTCCACCAGCGAGGCGGGCAGGAAGCCGCGCAGGCCGATGTCGATGATCAGGCCGCCCTTGACCACCTCGATCACCTTGCCGGTGACGACGCCGTCGGACTCCTTGACCTTCTCGATCGTGCCCCAGGCGCGCTCGTACTGGGCGCGCTTCTTGGACAGGATCAGCCGGCCCTCCTTGTCCTCCTTCTGCTGGACCAGGGCCTCGATCTCATCGCCGACCGCGACGACCTCGAAGGGGTCGACGTCGTGCTTGATGGAGAGTTCCTTGGAGGGGATCACGCCTTCGGTTTTGTAACCGATGTCGAGCAGGACCTCGTCCCGATCGACCTTGACGACGGTTCCGGTGACGATATCGCCGTCATTGAAGTATTTGATGGTTGCATCCACCGCAGCCAGGAAGGCTTCGGGGGAACCCAGGTCGTCGATGGCGATCTGGGCTGCCTCGGGAGAGGAGGTCATGTAGTAGGGCTCCGATTGATGATGGGACGTGGCGGGCGCGCCGCAACCCTGCTCCTGAGATTCGCTTCGCCGGGGAATCCCGAGAAATTCATCGAGGGGCTCGCGGGACCTGCTAGGTCTGAGGACCCACAGGTTGCGATGCTGCACCAGAGTACCCAGCGCCCGCGAAGGGGGTCAATTTTCCCCGCTCCGCGGACGCTCCGCGTCCGGATGCCAGACCGCCGACGCGCGGCCCGGCGTCGCGGGCCGCGTCCGGGGTGTCCGCGGCGCGGTGGCCGGACCCGGGACTCAGCGACGTGCGGTCCGCCGGAAACCCCAGACGATCAGTGCGGCGGCGGTCACGACGATGCCGAGGCACCAGGCGAGCGAGACGCCGACCGGCGCCGCGCCCTGCCCGACGAGCAGTGCGCGCAGGGACTCGACGAGCGGGTTGATCGGCTGGTGCGTCGCGATCGGCCGCATCCACTCGGGCATCGTGGCGATCGGCACGAACGCGCTGGAGAGGTAGGGCAGGAACAGCAGTCCGAAACCATAGCCGTTCGCCGCCTCGGGGCTCGAGCTCACCAGCCCGATGAACGCGAAGAGCGCCGTGATCGCCAGGATCCACAGGGCCACCAGCGCGAGCGCGACGAGCCAGTCGCCCGGGGTCGCCGTCGGCCGGAACCCGATCGCGATCGCGACGCCGATGACGACGCCGGTCGCGACGAGGTTGCGCAGCACGCTCGCGACCACGTGCCCCGCGAGGACGGTCGCCGATCGGATCGGCAGGGTGCGGAACCGGCGCATCGCGCCGAGAGTGACGTCGCGGTTCACCGAGACCGCCACCGACGAGGCGCCGAACCCCGCGCAGGTGAGGATCACGCCGGGCACGACGAAGTCGACGTACCCCTCGGCCTGGATCGCGCCGCCGAAGACGAAGGTGAAGACCAGCATGAGCAGCACCGGCAGCGCGATCGCCATCAGCATGCCCTCGCCGTCGCGCAGGCTGTGCCTGAGGCTGCGGCCGATGAAGATGCCGCTCGACCGGAGCGGGCCGACGCCGCGATCGCGCGGCGGGGCGGAGGTGAGTGTCGTCATGCCGCCGCCTCCCGGTGCGTGAGCGGGGACTGCGTGAGGGCGACGAACGCGTCGTCGAGCGTCGGTGAGCGGAGTCCGGCGTGCAGGCCGCGCTCGGCGTCGGTGAGGGTCGTCAGCGCCGCGTCGAGCGACGCGGCCGTCCCGTCGGTGTCGATCGAACGCACCTCGGCGCCGTCGCGGTCGAACAACACCAGCCGCTGGCCGCCGACGGCCGCGGTGAGCTCGGCGGCCGTGCCGTCGGCGACGATGCAGCCGTCGCGGAGCACCGCGATGCGGTCGGCCAGCTCCTCGGCCTCGTCGAGCGTCTGGGTGGTGAGGAACACGGTCGTCCCCTCGGAGGCGAGCGAGCGGACGTCGTCCCACACGCGCCGGCGGCTCACGGGGTCGAGTCCCGTCGTCGGCTCGTCGAGGAACAGCACGGCGGGGCGGGCGATGAGCGAGGCGGCGAGATCGAGCCTGCGCCGCATGCCGCCGGAGTAGCTGCCGACGGTGCGGCGTCCGGCCGGTTCGAGGTCGAACTGCGCGAGCAGGTCGTCGGCGCGGCGCCCGGCGTCGCGCCCGAGGCCGAGCAGGCGTCCGAACATGACGAGGTTCTCGCGGCCCGTCAGCAGCTCGTCGAGCGTCGCCTCCTGGCCGGTCGCCGCGATCAGCCGACGGACGCGGTGCGGCTCGCGGACCACGTCGACGCCGAGGATGCGCGCCGCGCCGGCGTCCGGCCGGAGCAGCGTGGTGAGGATCGAGACGAGCGTCGTCTTGCCCGCACCGTTGGGCCCGAGCAGCGCGAAGACACCGCCGTCGATGGTGAGGTCGAGTCCGTCGAGCACCGGTTCGCGGTAGGACTTCGTGAGACCCGCGATCTCGATCGTGCCGGCCATGGCGGCTCCTTTCTGTGTGCCACACATACTGTATGTGTAACACACAGTATGGCCACGAAACTGTGTGCGCGCAACACAGTTGCGGCATACTGAGCGTCGGGAAGCGAGGTGCGGGATGAGCGACGACGAGGTCTCCAGGCTCGTCGCACTCGCGTGGGGCGTCGCCGCGGCGCCGCAGCGCGGGCCGAAGCGCGAGCTCAGCCACGAGCGGATCGTGGAGGCGGCGATCGAGCTGGCCGACGCCGAGGGCCTGCAGGCGGTCACGATGCAGCGCGTCGCGCAGGGCTTCGGCTTCACGACGATGGCGATGTACCGCTACGTCGCCTCGAAGGACGACCTGCACC
>CALMIQ010000450.1 GCA_937863965.1 uncultured Micropruina sp. | reverse complement strand
CCGCCGGGCTGACCCGGCGCGAGACCGAGGTGCTTCGGCTCGCCGCCGACGGCCTACGCACCCGCGACATGGCTGCGGCCCTCTACGTCGGCGAGCGAACGGTGAAGGCGCACCTCGCGTCGATCTACCTCAAGCTGGAGGTAGGGACCCGCGCCGCCGCGATCGCCAGGGCGCACCAGTTGGGCCTGCTGCGCTGATTCCCGGGACCGGGATCCGGTGGCGTCATGGGCTCAGAGAACCGCGGGATCGACCCGCACGCGCAGCGACCCCTCCTCCTTGTGCGCCGTGCGTCGCATCTGTACCGCCTTCGCCGCCGCCACGAGCGCCGATCCGGTGGCCAGGGGCGTCCGCAGCATCGCCCGCACCTCGCCGTCGGCGACCGGCACCGGTCCGAGCGGGGTCGCGCCGGTCTCGGCGTGCAGCGTAGCCACGGCGTCCTCGACGACCTGGACATCGCCCTCCACGCTGACCAGCCGGGTCACCGGGGGAAAGCCGGCCTGCGCCCGGTCGGCCAACTCGCGCTCGGCGAACCCGATCGGGTCGAGCCGCACCAGCGCCTGCACCGCCCGCGCGAACGCCGGCCCGGCCACCACCACGCTGCCGTCGTCGGACGCCCCGCGCACCAGCGCCGTCGCGGCCAGCCAGCGGCGCAGCGCCTCCTCCCCCGCCCGCAGGTCGGCCCGGGCCAGCAGCAGCTCGGCGTCCAGCAGCACCGCCGCGGCATAGCCGCCCTCGGCGATCGGTTCGACACCCGGGGTGGCCAGCACGAGGGCCGGCTCGGCGCCCACCTCGGCCACCCGGTGGTCGCCGCTGGACTGGATGACCGGCGTCTGCGGGAAGGCCCGGCCGAGTTCCTCGGCCGTCCGCACGACCCCCACCCGGGGGGCTCGCAACTCGGTGCTGCCGCACTCGGCGCAACGCCAATCGGGCCGGACGCCGCACACCCGGCACACCGGGGCCGCCCCCCGCTCGGCCCGCTCGCCGGCCAACGGATGCGCACAGGCGGCGCAGCGGGCGACGGTGCGGCAGCGGGCACAGGCCAGCCCGGCCAGATATCCGGCGCGCGGCACGTGCACCAGCACCGGTCCCGACGCCAGCCCGGCCCGGATCGTGGTGAACACCTCGTGGGGCAAGCGGGAATGCGCCGCCGGGTCGCGCCCGGCCGCCGGGGTGCCGTCGTCGGTGGCCCGGACGACGGCGCAGCTCTCACGGCGAACGACCGCGGGCAGTTCGATCGAGGTCAGCCAGCCCCGCTCGACCATCGCCTGGGTCTCGGTGCTGCGGGCGTAGCCGGCGTACAGCAGTCCGCAGTGCTGCCGGGCGGCACGCAGCGCCGCCACCACCCGGGCGTGCGGGTAGGGCGCCCGCGGCTCGGCCCACGAGTCGTCGCCGTCGTCGAACATCGCGATCAACCCGAGATCGGCGACGGGGGCGAACGCCGCCGCACGGGTACCCAGCACGAGCCTCACCCGGCCGCGGGAGGCGGCCAGGAACGCCCGATAGCGGGCCGCCGGCCCCTTCTCGGCCGTCAGGGTGACGAAGCTGCCGCGTCCGAACATCTCGGTGCAGCGCGCCTCGAGCCGGGCCAGATCGGCGGCATCGGGCACCAGCAGCAGGACGCCGCGGCCCCCGGCCAGGGTCGCGGACGCCGCCTCGATCAGCGCGCCCACCCAATCGCCGACGGGGCGGGCCACCGGGGCCAGGCACAGGGCAGCCCGGGGCGCGACACCCGTGGCCAGCGCCCGCAACAGCGAGGCCCCATGCGGATACTGCGACAACAGCACCGGTTCGCCCTCAGGCGCTCGAGGTTGCGGGTAGTCCGGTGGATCGGCGGTCTCCGTGATGCCGTGCCGCGGCGGCACCGCCAGCCGGACGACGTCGGCGAACGTGCCCGCGTAGTGATCGGCGACGTCACGAATCACGCCGGCGATCTCTGCCCCCAGCACCGGCTCGGACGACACCACCCGCAGCAGCGGCGACAGCTCGCGGTCGGCGTCCGAGGGCTCGGCGATCTCGAGGACATAGCCATCGCGCTGTCGCCCGGCGAACCGCACCTTCACCCGGCAACCCGGCACCACCTCGGATGTCATGGCATCGGGAATCACGTAGTCGAAGGGCCGGTCGAGATGCGGCAGCGGCATGTCCACCGCCACTCGCGCGACCCTCGATTCGTTCACGGTTCCGATGCTAGGGGTCGGCACTGACAGGACAGGATTCGGGCTCACTCCGGACCTGCGCCGCGGGCGTCCTGGTCGATCGCAGCGAACCGCGAGAGTCGGCGTCCGGATGCACAGGAGAACCGTCCGCAGTGAACGACAGAGCCGTCCCCGACTTGAACCGCGACAAATTCGATCACGGTGGTTGAGCTTGTCGAAACCACTGAAGCCGCGCAGGGTCTCGACGAGCTCGACCAACGAGAGGGGTCTCGACCAAGTTCGACCAACGAGAGGGGTCTCGACCAAGTTCGACCAACGGACGGAGGCCGCGAGACCAACGCAATCGAAGAGCGGAGTGGGCTGCACCCCGTCCTGGTGTGGTGGGCGTGAAGCGCGCGAGTCGCCTGCCACCCAACTGAGGACAGACAACAAAGTACGACGAGCTGCGCCCGGGCGGGACGGGGTGCAGCCCACTCCGCGGAACCAGACGCAATCCGAAAGCACCCAACCACAAGGGGTCTCGACAAGCCCGACCAACGAAGGCTGGGTCTCGACAAGCCCGACCAACGAAACGACCGTCGAGATCCCGGCGTTCGCCGGGATGACGGGAGCGCGACTACCCGCGGACGGCGGCCGCCAGGGCGTCCGCGCGATCGGTGCGCTCCCAGGTGAACTCGGGCAGCTCGCGTCCGAAGTGGCCGTAGTTGGTGGTC
>CALMIQ010000449.1 GCA_937863965.1 uncultured Micropruina sp. | reverse complement strand
GCCTCGACGACGACGGCTACCAGCGCTGGCTGGAAGGCGCCCTGCGCGTCGCGCTGACCTGACGCCCGCCCGTCGCGATCGCGCGGACGCGGATCGGGCGCCGGCGTCCGCCTAGCCGGCCGACCCGTTCACGTAGGCGGCCAGATGCTGCCCGGTGAGGGTGGACGCCGCCGCGACCAGGTCGGCCGGCGTCCCCTCGAAGACGATCCGGCCGCCGTCGTGGCCGGCGCCGGGGCCGAGGTCGATGATCCAGTCGGCGTGCGCCATCACCGCCTGGTTGTGCTCGACCACGATCACCGACTTGCCGGAGTCGACCAGCCGGTCGAGCAGCCCGAGCAGGTTCTCCACGTCGGCCAGGTGCAGGCCGGTGGTGGGTTCGTCCAGCACGTAGGTGCCGCCCTTGGTGGACATGTGGGTGGCCAGCTTGAGCCGCTGCCGTTCGCCGCCCGAGAGGGTGGTCAGCGGCTGTCCCAGGCTGAGGTAGCCGAGACCGACGTCGGCCAGCCGGGTCAGGATGGCGTGCGCCGCGGGCACCCGGGCGTCGCCCGAACCGAAGAACTCCACCGCCTCGCTGACCGGCATGGCCAGCACCTCGGCGATGTTGCGGCCGCCGAAGGTGTACTCCAGCACCGCAGCCTGGAACCGCTTGCCCTCGCAGGCCTCGCAGGTGGTGGACACCGTCGCCATGACCGACAGGTCGGTGAAGATGACGCCGGCGCCGTTGCAGGCCGGGCAGGCGCCCTCGGAGTTGGCGCTGAACAGGGCCGGCTTGACCTCGTTGGCGCTGGCGAAAGCCTTCCGGATCGGCTCCAGCAGGCCGGTGTAGGTGGCCGGGTTGCTGCGTCGCGAGCCCCTGATCGGGCTCTGGTCGACCGACACCACCCCGGCGGTCAAGGGGATCGACGAGTGCACCAGCGAGCTCTTGCCCGAGCCGGCCACGCCGGTGATCACGACCAGCACGCCGAGCGGAATGTCGACGTCGACGTCCTGCAGGTTGTTGGCGCTGGCCCCCCGGATGCTGAGCGCGCCGGACGGCGTCCGCACCGTGGGCTTGACCTCGATCCGGTCGCCGAGGTGGCGTCCGGTGACGGTGTCGCTGGACCGCAGCCCCTCGACGGTGCCCTCGTAACAGACCTTGCCACCGGCCGATCCGGCGCCCGGGCCGAGGTCGACGACGTGGTCGGCGATCGCGATGGTCTCCGGCTCGTGCTCGACGACCAGCACGGTGTTGCCCTTGTCGCGCAGCTGCACCAGCAGGTCGTTCATCCGCTGGACGTCGTGCGGGTGCAGCCCGGCGGTGGGCTCGTCGAACACGTAGGTGACGTCGGTCAGCGACGACCCCAGGTGCCGGATCATCTTGGTCCGCTGCGCCTCGCCGCCGGACAGCGTCCCGGACGGCCGGCTCAGCGACAGGTAGCCCAGGCCGATCTCGACGAACGAGTCCAGGCTGTCCCGCAGCCCCTCCAGCAGCGGCGCGACCGACGGCTCGTGCAGCCCCCGGACCCACTCGGCCAGGTCGGTGATCTGCATCGCGCAGGCGTCGGCGATGTTGATCCCGTCGATCCTGGACGACCGCGCCTCCGGCGCCAGCCGGGTGCCCTCGCACTCGGGGCAGGCGGTGAAGGTGACCGCCCGCTCGACGAAGGCCCGAATGTGCGGCTGCATGGCGTCGACGTCCTTGGCCAGCATCGACTTCTGGATCTTGGGGATGATGCCCTCGTAGGTGATGTTGATGCCCTCGACCTTGATCTTGGTCGGCTCCTTGTAGAGCAGGTCGTGCAGCTGCCGCTGGGTGAAGCTCTTGATCGGCTTGTCGGGGTCGAAGAAGCCGGAGGCCCGGTAGATCCGGCCGTACCAGCCGTCCATGGTGTAGCCGGGCACCAGCAGCGCGCCCTCGCTGAGCGACTTGTTCTCGTCGTACAGCGCGGTGCGGTCGAAGTCGGTGACGCTGCCGCGGCCCTCGCAGCGCGGGCACATGCCGCCGAGCACGCTGAAGGACGCCTTCTCGGCGATCGTCTTGTCGCCGCGCTTGACGGTGATCGCGCCGCTGCCGGACGCCGAGGGCACGTTGAACGAGAACGCGTTGGGCGGCCCGATGTGCGGCTGGCCGATCCGGCTGAACAGGATCCGCAGCAACGCGTTGGCGTCGGTCACGGTGCCGACCGTGGAACGGGGGTTGGCCCCGATCCGTTCCTGGTCGACGATGATCGCCGTCGTCAGGCCGTCCAGCAGATCGACCTCGGGGCGGGCCAGGCTGGGCATGAAACCCTGCACGAAGGCGCTGTAGGTCTCGTTGATCAGCCGTTGGCTCTCGGCGGCGATGGTGCCGAAGACCAGGGAACTCTTGCCCGACCCGGAGACCCCGGTGAAGACCGTCAGGCGCCGCTTGGGCAACTCGACGGTGATGTCGGCCAGGTTGTTCTCGCGGGCGCCGTGGACCCGGATCAGGTCATGACTGTCGGCGACATGGGTTGAACTCGTCGCTTGGGTTGAGCTTGTCGAAACCACCACCGGACCACCCTAACGGGAGGTCGCACGGCCGCCGCGCAGAGCCCCGGCGCCGTCGACCGCGATCTCGATCAGGACGCCGAGCGGATCAGCTCGTCGGCCGGCTCGAACTCGCTCCGGTCCTCGGCGATCGTCCAGACCTCGAGGGACAGGCCGGCGATACCGGCGGCGGTGCTGCGCACCCGATCGATCCAGGCGCGGCCCGAGCGGCTCGCCGTCAACCGGGCCGGCACGGCCAGGCCGAGGACGCGGTCACCCGCCGCCACGCGGATGGCGATCCGCTCGAAGACCTCCTCCAGTTCGTCCAACTCGGCCAGTCGCTCCGCCACCTGCGGAGTCTTCGGACGGCCGAGCGCACCCGACGGGCGCAGTTCGAAGGCCGGAACCGGCAACCTGTGGAGTTCGACCGCGTGGCGGGTCGACCATCGGGTCAGGAGGCCGGTCGAGAGCCCGTGCCCCATCAGCAGGATCCGGCGACCGTCGCGGTCGGCGTCGTTTTCGGTCATCGGTGGTTCCTCCTCATCGGGGTCGGCCTCGGGTGGCTCTCGTCAGGTCGGTTGTCAACAAGGTCACCAGCAGGCGGCGCGGCCGTCGCGATGCCGCGCCGCGCCGCCTGCGGTGTGGTCGCCCGACTCACAAATGTGACGGTCCGGTG
>CALMIQ010000448.1 GCA_937863965.1 uncultured Micropruina sp. | reverse complement strand
GGTCACGAAACCGCCGGTGTACAGGCTGGGCAGCAGCCGCAGCAGCGTCGTCCGGCCGACGGGGTGGATGACGGTGACGTCGAGCAGCCCGTCGTGCAGGTCGGCGCCCGGGGCGGCCCGCATGCCGCCGCCGAAGAACTCGGCGTTGGCGACGAAGATGGCCATCGAGTCCAGTTCGCGGTCCGTGCCGTCGACCCGCAACCGGTAGCGCAACGGGCTGAAGGTGCGCAGTTCGGCCAGCGCCGACACCGCGTAGGCGATCGGACCCAGGCCGACGCGCATCCCGGCGGTACGCAGCGCGACCCGGGAGTCGAAGCCGGTGGACACCACACAACCCACCCAGCGTTGACGGCCGTCCGGCTTCGTCACCCGGGCCAGGTCCACCTGGCGGGTGGTGCCGCGGGTGAGTGCGGCGACGGCGTCCCGGATCCGCAGCGGCAACCCCAGGCCCCGGCACAGGTCGTTGCCCGTCCCGGCCGGCAGGACGCCGAGCGGCACCGCGGTCGCGGCGCAGGCGTTCAGGCCCAGGTGCGCCATGCCGTCCCCACCCATCACCTGCAGGACGTCGGCCTCCGCGGCCGCCTCGCGACAGGCCGCCTCGGCGTGCTCGGCGTCCATGGCCTCCACGATCCGCAGCGCGACGCCGGGCAGGGAGGCCCGGAGCACGTCCGCGACGGTCGGCAGGATGCGCCGGGCGCGACCACGTCCGGCGGTGGGGTTGACCACCAGGTCGAAGCGCCGCGCGCCGGTACTCACGTGGCCGCGAGTTCCGCGGCCGCCTTGCGCGCCTTCCGCTTGTCGTTGAGGCGGCAGATCAGCTCGGCGGCGACGAACAGCAGCGACATCGGGATCGCCAGCGCCAGCATCGAGAACGGGTCGGTGGACGGCGTCGCAGCCGCCCCGAAGACGAAGGTCCCGAAGATCACGTAGACCCGCGCCTTGGCCAGCTGTTTCGCCGTCAGCACACCGACCAGGTTGGCGCCCACCACCACCACCGGCATCAGGAAGCCGAGCCCGAAGACGACCATCAACTGCAGCATCAGTTCGAGGAATTTGTCGATCTCGATCAGGTTGGTGATCGGCACCGACTGCGGCGTGAACGACATCAGCACCGAAATGCCCTGCGGCAGCACCAGGTAGCCGACCGCCACGCCGGCCAGGAAGAGCGGCAACGCGACGCTGAGGAAGATCAGCGCCCAGCGCTTCTCCTTCGCCAGCAGCGCCGGCACGATGTAGGCCCAGATCTGGTACAGCCAGATCGGCGAGGCCAGCACCAGCCCGCCGACCCCGCAGATCTTCAGCGCCAGCGACAGCGGCGACGTCACCCCGGACAACACCATCTGGGTGCTGAGCTCGGGGTTGGTCTCGCTGAGGATGTCGCGGGCCTGCAGCCAGGGCTGGGCCAGGAACACGTACGCCTGGTTGTAGAAGACCGCGACGACGATCATGCCGAGCACGATCCAGACCAGGGAGAACAGCACGCGGTAGCGCAGTTCACGCAGGTGGTCGCCGAGCGACATCACCCCGTCCGGCGATGTGGGAGGCGGTTTGAGCCACCCGAGGCTGAAGCGTCGGGCCACCGTCGATCAGGCCTGCTGGCCCTTGTCCTTCGGGTCGGGGACGATCTCACCCTCATGCACGACGCCCTCGGGCTCGGACGCCGGGGCCGGCGGCACCGCCGGCGGAGGGTCGGACTTCTTCAGCGCCGAGGTCTCTTCCTTGAACTCGCGGATCGCCTTGCCGGCGTTCTTGCCCGCGTTCGCGAGCCGGCTGCCGCCGAAGACCAAGAGGGCGATGATGGCCAGGATGACCCATTCCATACCGCCGGGCAGGCCGAACATGCTCTGTGCACTCCTTCGTTGCGGATAACGCGGCGAGTCTACCCAGTGCCGGGGATCTCGATCTGCGCGACCAGATCGGCCAGCTCCTCGGCACGCTTGCCCAACATCTGCAGTTCGCTGAACAGATCGGACGCCTTGTGCGCCAGCCAGACCGCATACGAGGCCATGGTGATCAGCCCGGCGAGCCCGATGCCGAGGAAGATCCACACCCACACCATGGAAGGGAGACTAGCGAAGATCAGCGCGGCGTATAGAGCGCCAGCGCTTCGGACGCCGCGGCCCGGGCCGACTCGGCCGCCTCGGCGGGCTCCACCGAAACCACCTCGGGTCCGAGGCGGAGCAGCAGCGAACGCAGCCAGGCGGGGTCGGCCACCAGCAGCTGGATGCGCCAGCCGGCGTCCGTGGACTCCACCGAGCGCACCGGGTAATACTCGCTGATCCAGCGGGCCTCGTCGGTCACGGTCAGGGCCACCAGCGCGGCCTCGGGTCGGACCTCCAGCCAGCCGCCGTCGAAGGGTGGCGGCTCGCCGCGGTCTGCGACCCCGTCCTGCGCCGCCTCGACGGCCGTGATCCGGTCGAGCCGGAAGGTGCGCCAGTCGTCCCGGTCGCGGCTCCAACCCTCCAGGTACACGTAGCCGTCGCGCACGCTGAGCCGGTGCGGCTCGACCACCGGGGTGGTGGTCTCCGCGCGGGTCAGGCCGTCGTAGCTGAGCCGGACGGCCTCGCCGGCGGCGATCGCTCCGGCCAGCCGTTCCCGGATCGCGCTCTCCGAGGTGGCGACGGCGAATCCGACCCGGTGACTCTCCTGCGCCCCCGCGACCTTCGACAGCTTGGCCAGCGCCGAATCGACCGCCTCGCCGGCCACACCCC
>CALMIQ010000447.1 GCA_937863965.1 uncultured Micropruina sp. | reverse complement strand
CCGCGATCCGGGTGCGGCCCACGTTCACCACCAGGTCGGCGCCGGCCCGGCGGGCGAGTTCCAGCCGGACGTCGGCCAGGTCGGTGACCACCACGTGGCGCGCCCCGGCATGCCGCGCGATCGCGGCGGCCATTACGCCGATCGGGCCGGCGCCGGTGATCAGCACGTCCTCGCCGACCAGCGGCCACTGCAGGGTGGTGTGGGTGGCGTTGCCGAGCGGGTCGAAGATCGCACCGAGTTCCGGGTCGACCCAGGACGGGTGCTTCCAGACGTTCTCCACCGGCACCACCACGTAGTCGGCGAAGGCGCCGTCGGTGTTCACCCCCAGCCCGACCGTGTGGATGCACTGGTGCCGGCGTCCGGCCCGGCAGTTGCGGCAGTAGCCGCAGACGATGTGCCCCTCCGCCGAACAGGTGTCGCCCGGCTTCAGCTCCTTCACCTCGCTGCCGATCTCGACGATTTCGCCGAAGAACTCGTGCCCGATGGTCTGCGGCGCGTGCACCTGGGACGCCGCCCACTCGTCCCACTGCTGCAGGTGCAGGTCGGTGCCGCACAGCCCCGCCCGCAGCACCCGGATCTTGACCTGCCACGGGCCGCAGACCGGCTCCGGCCGGTCGATCAGCTCCAGGCCCGGACCCGCCGTCGTCTTCGCCAGCGCTCGCACCCATCCATCCAAGCACGTGCCCCCATCTCTTGCCCGGGGCGCCGGCGCCGGACGATAGTCGGGGATGCCCTACGCGCTTCCCTCCGGTTCCGATCCGAACACCACCGGCGTCCAGCTGCGGGTGGACACCCCGCGATGGTTCACCGTGACGACGCCGTTCTGGTACGCGCCGTTCCGCCCGCTGCCGCCGAAGCTGGACGCGCTGCTGCCCGTCCCCACCGATCCGCCGGACGCCGATCACCGCTGGCTGCTGATCCCCGCCGGTCGAACCGACCTGGGCAGCATCCCCGGCGTCCTGTGGGGCCTGGTGGCCAGCTACGGACGCCACACGCTGGCGGTGATCATCCATGACCACATCGCATCGCTGGCCGACGACGCACCCGCGGGTGAGGGCTTCGACCGGGCCAGCGCAGCCGATGAGGTGTTCTACTCCGCGCTGCGGGATCCGGACGCCGGTCCGTTCCGCGCTTCCCCGTTCCGCTCCCTGGTGATGTGGACGGGGGTTTCGGTGGGTCGGTACCTCACCCATCACCGGGCCGGCTTCGCCGCGCTCGCCGCGGCCACCATCGGCGCCTGGACCGCCGGCTGGTGGGTCGCCGAGAACGCCGGCGGCCGGCCACTACCGGTGGCCGGCTGGGTGCTGCTGTTGATGGGACTCATCGTGCTCGCCGTGGCGGGGCTGGTGGCCAGCAGGCTGGAACGACTACGGGCCAGCGACGTCTGGGTGGTGCGTGTTCTGGCCGCGGGTGCGGCAGCGCTGCTGATGGCCGCGGCGTGGACGGCGATGCCGCTGCCGCCGCTGTTCGGCGTCGGGGTGCCCGCTTTCCTGGCGATCCTCGGGGTGCTGGTGTTCCTGGCCGGTTCGGGCTTCCTGCTCGCCGTCTCACCGGTCCGCCGGGACGCCCTGCTGCCGCTGGCGCTCACCGTCGCCGCTCCGACGGTCGGATTGGTCGCGCTGGTGACGATCGGCGTGCTCTACCTGCTGTGGCTGCCGGACGCCTTCGCCCGGGACGCGATGGGGCCGGTGAACACGATCAACGGTCGGCGACGCTCCCGCGGCTGAGTTGCTCCTGCGCAGGATCCTTCGGCGCTACCCCGAGCGCCTCGGCGGACTCGTACCGACGGGTGCTCTGCATCGCCCGTCGCCGTGCGGCCCGGCGCCGGCGCAGGGTTTGCTGGACCACGAAAACCCCACCCATCACGACCACGCTGCCGAGCGAAGCGAGAATCATCAACCACGGATTCATCGCGCTCCTTCCGACGCCGAGTCGACCCGATCACGGTCTAGTAAACCAGGATTCTCCGCGATGCATAGAGTGCGGGCCGGGCAATGAGCGTCGGCCAAGGCAAATTAGTCGGCCTAACTGAATACCTGATGGATCATCGTTGACTTCCGGCTCACAACTGCCGGTAGCTGCCGCGTACGTAGGCGACCGGCGCCACGGCCTCGTCGATCTCGATCGATTCCACGACGCCGCGCACCAGCATCGACCAGCCGGCCTCAACCGGTTCGCCCAGTAGTCGGGCCCCCAGCCATCCCGGCGTGGTGGCCAGCACCGGGCCCCATTCGGTGTCCCGCCACTGCGCCAGCCGGAACGGGCCGCCCGGTGCCGGCGCCAGCCCGGCCATGGCGTCGGAGAGCCGGCGATCGCCGTAGGACAGCAGGCTGACCGCCCATCGTCGTGCGCCCACGAGTGCGTCGAAGAGATCGGACGCCGGATCGACCAGCCCCACCACCTCACCCGGCTCGCCGTCGGCCACCACCATCGAAGAGACGGTCAGCCCCGCCGGGCCCCCTTCGCGCCGTGCCGCCCAGATCGTGACCGGCGCGGGCAGCCGGCCCCGGAACCGCCGCAGCGGTCGCCGGGGCTGGCTGCCCGCGAACGGATGGGTGTCGTGGATGGTCACCCGGCCAAGTGTGTCAGCCCGCGAGAGCGCCCTGACCGGAATCCGCCGGTGTCGCGGACGCCTCGGTCTGGCTGGCGCTCGGCGTCGGCGTCGGCGTGTCCGTGGAGGTCGCGCTCGGCGTCGGGGTCGGCGTCGCGGTCGCGGTCTCGGTGGGGGTCGCACTCGGCGTCGCACTCGGCGTGGCGGTCGCGGACGCCGACGGCGTCGGCTTGGTCGACTGCCGGTTGCTGACCTGGCCGATGGTGGTGCCGGTGCGGCCGTCCAGGGTCTGGCCGGTGCCGAACTCCCAGCCGGTGACCAGGCCCATGGCCACCACGAAGGTGGCCGCGGAGGTGAGCGCCATGCCCCCGACGATGGCCATCGGACGCCGCCAGGCGCGCGGCGCAGCCGCGGTGGTGGTCACGTCGACCTCGGTGCTCAGCTTCCCGTCGCGCAACACGATCTTCTTCACCCCGTCGCGGGTGCGCTCCAGGCCCTTGGTGTACAGGGTGCTGGCGAATGCGGCCAGCACGCTCGCGAGCGCCGCGCCCACCAGCGTTCCGGCCACCCCCAGCCGGGAGCCCACGGCCGCCGTGGTCACCGCGGCCAGCGCGCCGCCGGCGATCTGTGCCAGGTTGAACAGCTTGGGCTTCTCTTCGGCCTCCGTCGTCGCGGCGGCCTGCGCCTTGGTCTCTAGTTTCTCGGTCTTCTCGGCGATCTTCGTCTCAGTCACTCGTCACTCGTCTGCGTCTTGTGGATCATTCGAACCAACGTCAAGAGTAGTCAACCTGACCAATAATCCCAAAGCTCGGCGTGTCGGCGTGTCGGCCCTAGGGTGAGCCCATGGAGACGGCGCAGAGCATGTACGACCGGGTCGGCGGGCACCCGACCTTCGTCGCCCTGGTGGACGCCTTCTACGCCGGCGTGGCCGACGACCCGGCGCTGCGCGCGCTCTACCCGGAGGAGGATCTGGGCCCGGCGGCCGAACGCCTGCTGATGTTCCTCGAACAGTACTGGGGCGGCCCGAAAACCTATGGGGAGCAGCGCGGGCACCCGCGGCTGCGCATCCGGCACGCCCCGTTCGCGGTCACCCCGGCCCAGCGCGACCGCTGGCTGCAGCACATGCTGGCCGCCCTCGACGGTCTCCGGCTCGAGGCCGAGGCGGACGCCGAGATCCGCGACTACCTGGTCCGGGCGGCGCACTTCATGGTCAACGCCTTCGACGAATGACCGGCGACCGCTACCCGCTGCGCAGGGCAGCCGAATAGACCCCGGCCCGGTCGGCGATGATCCGGGCGATCTGCCGGGCGGCGTCCGGCTTGGCCACCCGGCGGCTGGCCTCGGCGGCGGACCGTCGCGCCACCGGATCGTTCACCCAGCGCCGGACGGCGTCCACCACCTGATGCGGACGCGGCGCCCAGACCCCGGCCTTCTTCTTCACCACGTAGGCGACGTTGCCGTCCTCCTGGCCCGGCAGCCGGGAGTAGAGCACCAGCGGAAGCCCGGCGATGAAGCCCTCGCTGATCGTGCCCGGGCCGGCCTTGGTGATCAGCATGTCGGCGGCCGCCATGAACTCGGGCATCTGGGTGGTGAAGCCGTAGACGTGGTGCGGCATGTTCCAGGACAGCCCCCGCAGCCGTTCCTGCAGGGCCTCGTTGCGGCCGCAGATCGCCACCAGGGTGGCGTCCAGCCGGGCGTCGTTGATGGCCCGGACGACGGCCTCCATCGGCCCCATGCCGTCACCGCCGCCGACCACCAGGATCACCGGCAGGTCGCGCCGCCAGCCCTCGGCGTCCCGGAACGTCATCGGGTCGTCCGGCGGCACCCGGAACCGCTCGGCGACGGGCAGCCCGACCACCCGGACGTTGCCCTCGGGGATGCCGTACTCGACGGCCACCTCGCGGGCCTCGTCGGTGGGCACCACGACCAGGTCGGCGCGCCGGTCGAACCAGAAGGCGTGCGTGGTGACCATGTCGGTGACCACGGTCATGAACGGTGTCGGATTCGTCTTCATGGTGCGCAGCACGCCGGTGTTCACCAGCGGGTGCACCGAGACGATGATGTCGGCCGGGTTCTCCCGGTAGAGCCGCCGGATGGCCCGGGCCACGTATGGAAACAGCACCCTGATCACCGCGCGCGCCCGGCGCTTGCCGTCGGTCGCCTTGTACGAGATGGCCCAGGTCTCGGGGAATTTGGTCATCGGCGGGTACATCTCGGGGGCATAACGCAGCGGTGCCGGCAGATAGTCGCGAAAGACGTCCACCATCTTGCAGTCGAAGGTGTCGGGGAACTCCAGGCCCAATGCCTCGATCAGTGCCAGAGTCGCGGAACGGTGCCCGCCGCCGGTGTCGGAGAACAGGAACAGCACCCGCTTGCGCGCGGCTGGAACGGCCGGCATGGCACTCCTCGCTGATCGGGACGCTTTCGTCCCCCGCACGATACCGCGCTAGCCGACGGCGGGTGCGTCGCCCTCGGCCTCCTTCGCGGCGTCCGCCCGATGCCGTACGGCGTAGGCCTCGTCCTCGGCGCCGGTGTTGACGTGGGTCGGGTCGAGCACGCGGCGCAGGAAGGTCTTGGTGCGCTCCTGCTGCGGGTTGCCGATCACCTCGTCGGGATGCCCCTCCTCGACGATGACGCCGCCGTCCATGAAGATCACCCGGTCGGCGACCTCGCGCGCGAAGGCCATCTCATGGGTGACCACCATCATCGTCAGGCCCGTCTTGGCCAGGTCGCGCATGACCGACAGCACGTCGCCGACCAGTTCCGGATCGAGCGCCGAGGTGGGCTCGTCGAAGAGCATCAGTTCCGGATCCATGGACAGCGCCCGGGCGATCGCCACCCGCTGCTGCTGGCCGCCCGAGAGCTGCGCCGGGAACGCGCCGCCGCGGTCACCCAGGCCCACCTTCTCGAGGTTCTCCAGCGCATTCTTCTCCGCCTCGGCCTTGCTCTTCTTCAGCACGTTGATCGGTGCGATCGTGCAGTTCTCCAGCGCGGTCAGGTGCGGGAACAGGTTGAACTGCTGGAACACCATGCCCATCTTGGTGCGGAGTTCGTCGACGTCGGCGTCCAGGTCGGTGATCTCCTCGTTGAGGATGAACACCCGGCCCTTGGTGGGCTGCTCCAGCAGGTTGACGCAGCGCAGCAGGGTGGACTTGCCGGAACCGGACGGCCCGATCACGCAGACCACCTCGCCGCGGCGGATGATCGTCGAGATGCCCTTGAGCACCTCGATCTGCCCGAAGCTCTTGTGCAGGTCGTAGATCTGGATCTCGTCGTCGCGTCGGCCCGTGGGAATCGTGGTCTCGGTCATGGCGGTCACCGGGCCTTCCGAGCGTTGGCTTCCATCCGCCGGACGATGAACGTCAGCGGCAGCGTGATCACCAGATAGCACAGACCGGCGATCACCAGCGGGGTCAGGTTGGAGTGCGTCGTGGCCAGGTCACGCCCGTACTTGGTCAGCTCGAAGGCCGACTTGGTCAGGCCGAGCACGTAGACCAGGGAGGAGTCCTTGGTGAGCAGGATCAGCTCGTTGGTCAGCGGGGGCGTGACGATCCGGAAGGCCTGCGGCAGCACGATCTTGCTCAACGCCATCCCCGACGGCATGCCCAGCGAGCGGGCGGCCTCGACCTGACCCTTCGGTACCGCCTGGATGCCGGCCCGGATCGTCTCGGCCATGTAGGCGGCCGCGACCAGCCCCAGCGCCGCCCAGACGGTGCCGTAGGGGTCGAAGGGGAAGAGCAGGCCCGGGAAGGCCAGTGCCAGCGAGCCGAAGGCGATGAACACGATGATCGCGGGCACCCCGCGGAAGAACTCGATGTAGATGCTGGCCAACCACCGGTAAGGGGCCACCTGGGACAGCCGCATCAGGGCGAGCACCGTGCCCAGCAGCAGACCGACCACGAAGGCTCCGGCGGTGTAGGCCAGCGTGTTCAGGAACGCCGAGACCAGTTGCGGACCGAGGGTCAGCGCGATGATGTCGGGGCGGAAGAACGCCCGCTGGATCTGGCCTCCATCGGCGAACAGGATCAGGCCGAGAACGACCAGACCCAGCAGCACGTACTGGGCGATCCGGATCCTCTGGGCGCGTTTACGGGGTGACAGCTTCTTCCTGCGGGCCGGCGCTTCGGCCGTCGTGGTGGTCATGATGGCTCCTCGGGTCTGGGCAGATACGAATCCGCTTCCGGCCGACAGTTGCGCACCGGAAGCGGACTCATGATCGGAACGTGGGGATCACTTGGGGGCGTCGACCCCGAACCACTTCTTGTAGATGTCGTTGTAGCTGCCATCCGCCTTGGCGGTGGCGATGACCTCGTTGATCACCGTCATCAGCGCGGTGTTGTCCTTGGCGACGTTGATGCCGTAGTGCTCATTGGTGTCGAACTCGGCCACCACCTTGGTGGTCGGATTCTCCCTGGCGAAGTCGTAGAGGACGCCGTTGTCGTTGATCGCGCCCGCGACGGTTCCGCCCAGCACCGCATTGGCACCCTTGGGCATGTCGTCGAACTCCTTCGTGGTGTAGCCGTAGGTGCTGGCGTTCTTGTCGGCGTACAACATTCCGGTGGTGCCGGTCTGCACCGCCAGCAGCTTGTCCTTGAGCCCGTCCAGCCCGGTGATCCCGGAATCCGCCTTGACCAGCAGCGCCTGGGTGGCGGCGAAGTAGCTGTCGGAGTACAGCGTCGCCTCCTGTCGCTTCTCGGTGATGGTGGTGGCGGCGGCACCCAGGTCACACTTCTTGGTGGTGAACACCGTGCCCGCGGTGATCTGCTCGAACTCGATGTCGACGATCTCGGTGGTGACGCCGAGCTTCTTGGCGATCAGGTCGACCAGGTCGACGTCGAAGCCGACCACGTTGCCGGAGTTGTCCTTGAACTCGAACGGCTTGTAGGACAGGTGGGTGCACATGGACAACTTGCCCGGGCTCACCAGCGTGACCGCGGCGCCGGAACTGCTGGTCCCACCCGACGGTGCGGGTGCGGACGCCGCCGGCTGACCATAGTTGGCACACGCGGCCAGCGTGCTCAGGCTGAGCGCCGCCAGACCGGCGAGCG
>CALMIQ010000446.1 GCA_937863965.1 uncultured Micropruina sp. | reverse complement strand
GGCGAGACCAAGATCGAGACCGACCGCCGGCGCATCCGCACCCGCATCTCGGTGCTCCGCAAGCGGCTGCGCGAGATGGACGAGGTGCGCGCCACCAAGCGCCAGGAGCGGCAGCGCAACGAGATCCCGTCGGTCGCCATCGTCGGCTACACCAACGCCGGCAAGTCGTCGCTGCTGAACCGGCTGACCGGGGCCGGCGTCCTGGTCGAGGACGCCCTGTTCGCCACCCTCGACCCAACCACGCGACGCTCCGAGAGCGTCGACGGCCGGATCTACACGCTGACCGACACCGTCGGATTCGTCCGGCACCTGCCGCACGACCTGGTCGAGGCGTTCCGCTCGACGCTGGAGGAGTCGGTGCTCGCCGACCTGCTGCTGCACGTCGTCGACGGCTCCGACCCCGACCCGGAGGGGCAGATCCGGGCGGTGCGCATCGTCCTGTCCGAGATCGGCGCCGCCGACATCGCCGAGCAGTTGGTGATCAACAAGACCGACGCCGCGGACGCCGCCACGCTGGCCGCGCTGCGCACCCAGCACCCGGACGCGCTGTTCGTCTCCGCCCGCACCGGGCAGGGGATCGCCGAACTCAAGCGGCGGGTCGAGGAGCGACTGCCGCGTCCGGCCGTCGAGGTGCACGCCCTGGTGCCCTACGACCGCGGCGACCTGATCAACAAGATCCACACCAGCGGCGAGATCGTCACCCTGGAGCACACCGCCGACGGCACGGCGGTGACGGCCCGGGTGAACCGCGGCCTGGCGGGGGAGTTGGCGCCCTACCTCAGTTGACGGCCCGGCGCGGCGCGACTCGGTCAGGAAGTGCCGACGGCATCCGTTCGAACCCGTAGCAGTCGGTCCAGTAGATCAGCGACCTGGCCTACGTCATTCAGGCGGTGTTGCGCTCGGGTGGCACCGCGGCCCACTTTGACCGTGATCGCCCCAGGATGGGTGGCGAGTGCCGCGAAGGCGTCCTCGTCGGTGGTGTCATCTCCGATGTAGAGCACCACGTCAGGGCTGCACTCGTCCAGGATCCCCGCGAGCGCGTTGCCCTTCGTTGCCAGTGAGGTGGTGAGTTCTACGACGTGGTCTCCGCGAATGACACGTCCGGAACCCGCAGATCGTCCGGCGGCGACCGCGGCGTCCAGGGCCGGTTCACTCAGCTCGGCAGGCAGTCCGCGCGTGTGCAGTGCCGCGCCGTAGGACTTGACTTCGACGCGTGCGCCGGGGAAGCCAGCGGCAACTTCCCTCAGGACGTCGACCAACCGGGTTGGGTCCGGTGTGGGCGGCGCGAGCGGCGCTGCGTCGGCGCCATGACTTGCCGCGATACTGATGTCCGAGGCGGCGAGGGCGGGGGCGACGGCACGCAGATCGTCCCGGTCGCGACCGGTCACGATCGCGACCGGAGTGCGCGGCAACTCCGCCAGCGCGAGCACCGCACGAGCAGCCTTGCTGTCGGGCACGGCCAGGCGCGGATTCGTGACGAGGTGGGCCAGCGTTCCGTCGTAGTCAACGGCGACGAGCAGGGTGCCCGCTCCGGCAGCGGTATCGATCTCCCGACTGAGGGCACGGGGCAGCGCGGCCGTCATCTAGGTATCACCGCTGTCGGTACTCCCGGTGGCCGGGATGGACGGACGTCTCGCCTCACGGGGTGCCATCTCGATCGCTTCGGACTCGCGGCGCTCCCGCTCCAGCACCTGAGCCCAGGCATCCTGGTGTTCACGGAACCGCTCGGTGGTCCACGCTCGGCGCATACCACGTAGTTGCTGGACGAAAAGCAGCCCGAGACACAGCAGGGTCGCAAGGTAGACGATCATCCACGGCGTCAGTTGGGCCCCCCAGCGGCGGGCCACCGCCAGTGCGGAACTGCCGACCGTGACGAGCGCGAGCCCGGCGAACACGCTGGCCATGCCGCCGAAGAAGTAGCGAGGACGGCGCAGTTCGCGGAGCGCTTGCAGACGGGACTGCCACCGCGGGCCGCCAGGTTCTTCGACGGACACGGCGATGTAGCCGGCGATCCGGGCCGTTGAGTGCAGCAGACCGGTTATCAGGAGCATCCCAGGCAGGACGATCATCGAGGGCAGGATCAGTACCGCGAGCGGGGTGAGGTCAGCGGCATCGATGGCGGGGCTCGCGTCCAGCAGTGGACCCATCAGGATGCCGATGGCAGCCGTCGTCGCGGTCACGCACAGGCTGAACACGGCATAGATGCGGGTCGAGTTGTCGGCAACCTCCTTATAGAGCGCATCCAGTTCGACCCTGCGGTATTCGTCGGCCGCCAACGTCAGGTCCGCCTTCCTGGCTCAGCCACTTGTCGCCTCGGGAGCCAGAGTAGCCCTATGGGCCGGCTCGGCACCTGCGCGTCGGCCGGTTGCGTCGGTGCCGCAGGGTAGGTTGATCCGGTGTCCGAGCTCGACCTGACCGAAGCGATTCTCGCCGCCGCGGTCGAGGGCATCGAGGGGGCGCAGCGCCCCGGCCAGCACGAGATGGCGGCCGCGGTCGCCGAATCGCTCGGCGGGGGAGACCACCTGCTCGTCCAAGCCGGCACCGGCACCGGCAAGTCGTTGGGATACCTGGCGCCGACGCTGGCGCACCTGGTGCAGGCGCCCGGCGACCGGGTGGTGATCGCCACCGCCACGCTGGCGCTGCAGTCGCAGCTCGCCCGCAAGGACATCCCGGCCGCCCTGGACGCCTGCCAGCGGGTCACCGGCAAGCGGATCAGCCACGCCGTCCTGAAGGGACGCACGAACTACGCCTGCCTCTACCGGGTCCGCGACACCCTCGGCTCGGAGCAGGAGACCCTGCTGGGCGGCAGCGAACTCGCCCAGGCCCTGACCGCGGTGGCCACCGACCCGAACTCCAAGGTGGGCGCCGAGGTCGTCGCGCTGCGGGAGTGGGTGGAGACCGAGGCCGAGGCGAAGGGCGCGGCCGACCGCGACGACGCCCCCACGCACACCGCCCCCGCCTGGGCCCAGGTGTCCATCCCGGTGCGCGAATGCCTGGGCGCCCAGCGCTGCCCCTACGGATCTCAGTGCTTCGTGGAGCGGTCGCGCGACCAGGCCCGCGCCGCGCAACTGGTGGTCACCAACCATGCGCTGCTGGCCATCGACGCAATGCACGGCGGCACCGCGCTGCCCGAGCACGACGCGGTGATCGTCGACGAGGCGCACGAACTGGTGACCCGGGTCACCGGCGCCGCCTCGCACGAACTCAGTCCGCAGCTGATCGAACGGGTCGGACGCCGCTGCCTGACCTGGCTGGACGACGAGCTCGCCCTGGAGTTCCTGGACGCCGGCGAGGCGCTGCGCGCCGCCCTCGACGATGCGCCGCTGGCCCGGGTGGAGGACGCCGACGGGCAGGTGGCGAACACCCTGAGGCTGGTTCGCGACGTCGCCCGCCGGGTGGCGTCGGCGATGTCCGGCGGCGACGGCTCGGACAACGAACGAACCCAGGCGGCCGCGGCGGCCAAGGAGGTCTTCGACATCGCCGATCAGTTGGCCGCGCTGGCCCCGCACGACGTGGTGTGGGTGTCCGAGCGGGAACGGTTCGGGCGACAGGTCAACCAGGCACCCCTGTCGGTGGCGGGGCTGATGCGTGAGGGCATCTTCGCCAAGCGCCCGGTGGTACTCACCTCGGCGACGCTGTCGATCGGCGGCAACTTCGACGCGGTCGCGGGTTCGGTGGGGCTGACCGAGCCGTACGCGGCCGAGGGTGACGCCGAGCCCGAGCGTCCCCAATGGCGCGGTCTCGACGTCGGCTCGCCCTTCGACTACCGGCGTCAGGGCATCCTGTACGTCGCGAAGTCGCTGCCTCCGCCCAGCCGGGACGGCACCGCGCCGGCCATCCTGGCCGAGGTGGCCGAACTGCTCTGGGCGGCAGGCGGACGCACCCTCGGCCTGTTCGCCTCGCAGCGGGCGGCCGAGGCCGCGGCCGTGCACTGCCGTCGCGAACTGCCCGATCTGGAGATCCTCTGCCAGGGCGACGCCCAGCTGGGCGAGCTGACCAGGAGGTTCGTCGCCGAGCCGGCGACCAGCCTGTTCGGCACGCTGTCGCTGTGGCAGGGCGTCGACGTCCCCGGCGACACCTGCGAGCTGGTGATCATCGACAAGATCCCGTTCCCGCGCCCGGACGAGCCGCTGCTGCAAGCCCGGCAGCGGGCCGTGGCCGAACGCGGCGGCAACGGCTTCATGGCGGTCGCGGCCACGCACGCGGCCCTGCTGCTGGCCCAGGGCTCCGGACGCCTGATCCGCCGGCTCACCGACCGCGGCGTGGTGGCCGTGCTCGACCCCCGGCTGATCACGGCCCGGTACGGCGCCTTCCTGCGGGCGTCCATGCCGGACTTCTGGATGACCACCGACCGGGAGACCGCGATCGGGGCACTGCGCCGGTTGCAGGAGGTGCGGGGATGAACGTGGCCGGTTGCCCGGTGGTCGCGAAGCATGACGACCCCTTGAGATTCTCTTTAATGAAAGATATCTTTCAGTTATGAGAAGTGATGCACCAGCGTTGCTGCCTATCTTCCGTAGCCAGGCGCAGGCCGAACTGCTCACCTGGCTCTACCTGCACCCGGACGAGAAGTTCGGCCTGACCGACCTCGCCCGCCGGGTCGGCGTGTCCGTGCCGACCATTCACCGGGAAGCCGACCGGCTGACGGAGGCACGCCTCGTCGTCGAGACGACATTAGGCCGCAATCGGCTGCTCGCCGCCAACCTCGACCATCCCGCTGCCGAGGCTCTCACGCGGCTTCTGGAGGTCACCTTTGGTCCACGCCAGGTGATCGCGGAGGAATTCGCCAGCGTTCCGGGGGCCGATCGGGTGTTGGTATTCGGTTCGTGGGCAGCACGCTACAGCGGCATTCCGGGTCACAGCCCGAACGATGTGGATGTCCTGGTGGTGGGGGACGGCGTGGACCGGGCCGATCTCTACGCTGCCGCCGATCGCGCACAAGCGCGCCTGGGACTCCCGGTGAACCCCGTGACTCGGACCCATCGCCAATGGGTGGATGCCTCCGACCGGCTGTCCGCACAGTTGCACACTCAGCCGACGCTCGACGTCACCGTGTCGAAGGCGGCGTAGGTGGCTCGCTGGCCCCGCGGCGAGGCAACGATCGAGAGGCTGCTCGCCGCAGGTGACCTCGATGCCATTGATCGATCGGCCTCCGACGGCGGGCCGCTACTTGCGCAGGCGCAGCGTCGGCTCAAGATCGCCGAGGCCGCACTCGACATCGACACGGACGGCGCCTACACGAATGCCTACGACGCGGCGAGGCTTGCGGCTACGGCACTCCTGACCCAGCAGGGTCTCCGTCCGACCACGAGGGGTGGCCATCGAGCGGTGGAAGAGGCGCTACTCGCCCAGTTCGGCCAGGGGTTCGCCAAGTTCGGTGTGATGCGGCGTCGGCGGCATGAGCTGGACTATCCCGCAGCGACCTACACCGAATCCTCCCGAGAGGAGGCGGAGGGAGCGGTCGGCGTCGCACGGCTGTTCCTGGACGCCTCGAAGAAGATCCTCGCCCAACTCGGGTTCTTCGACAGCTGACGAACCCGGACGCCTGCGCTGGGCCCGTCCCTGATCCGGAGCCTGCCCTAGCCTGGGGCCATGCTGCTCGATGGCGCTCGGAGCCTGGCGTGGCGTCTTCGCCGGCATGCTCTGGCTCCGGTGGCCGGCACCACCGTCACCGACGTGGTCCGGCGCGTAGTCGCGCTGCGCGGATGGCCGGCCGACCTGGCCGACCTGGCGATCCGTGCCAGGCAGGAGGAACCGCAACCGGGTGCGCTGGAGCGGGCGCTGGCCGACGGCGAGGTGATCCGCAGCTACGCGTTTCGCGGCGGATCCTACGTTTTCACACCCGAGATCGGAGCGGACCTGCTGGCCGCCCGCACCGCCACCCGAGTCTGGCAGACCCGCCGCTTCCAGCAGCAGGGCGGCTTCGCCCTCGACGATTGGGAGCCGCTGCGCGACGCCGTGCGGGACGCGCTCGCCACGGGCCCGCTGACCCGTGCGGAGCTCGCCGCGCGGCTGGCCGCCATCCCCTCTCTGGCCCACCTCGCCGGCGCGGCGTCCGGGGCCGGCTCCGACAGCCTCTACAAGCCGCTGCACTGGTGGGGGGACATCTGTTTCGGGCCGGCGCGTGACGGGCAGGCCACCTTCCGCCTGCTGGAGGGTGATCCGCGCTGGCCGGGGCTGCCGGACCTCGATCAGGCCGGACGCCGGGCGGTCACGGCATACCTGGCGGCGTACGGCCCGGCGACCAGCGTGAACCTCAGCTACTGGCTGACCGAGGGGCTAAGCGTCCCCGGCCGCCGGGTGCTGGGGTGGCTGGCCGACCTCGGCGAGGCGGTGACCGCGGTGAGCGTCGACGGCGCGGACGCCTACGCCCTGACCGCCGATCTCGACCGGCTGAGCATCGCCGAGCCGTCGGGGGCCGTCCGGCTGCTGCCCGGCTTCGACCCGTGGATCATGGGGCCGGGCACCGCCGACGCACGCCTCATCGCACCCGGGCGGCGGGCCGTGGCGACGCGCGGCGCCAACCTGGTGATCCGTGGCGGCGTCGTCACCGGGACCTGGCGGATTCGCCGGCACGACGTGGTCGTGTCGTGGTTCGGCGAGGCCGGCCCGGCGCCGGCGTCCGAGCTCGACGACGAGGTGCGACGCCTGGCCGGCATGCTGTCACGCGACCTCGAACTCACGATCGAGGTCGGCTAGCCGGACCGACGTGCCAGGCGGGCCGCGTCGCCCGTCACGGGCCCGTCTCCGGAGGCGGACGGCGCGGCGCCGCTCACACGCGCCGGAGAACGGCGACCACCTTGCCCAGGATGGACGCGTGGTTGCCGTCGATCGGCGCGTACGCCGGGTTGTGCGGCAGCAGCCAGACCTGGCCGTCGGTCCGCTTGAAGGTCTTGACGGTCGCCTCGTCCTCGAGCAGGGCGGCCACGATGTCGCCGTTGTTCGCGGTCGGCTGCTGGCGCACCACGACGAAGTCGCCGTCGCAGATGGCCGCCTCGATCATCGAGTCGCCCCGAACCTCCAGCAGGAACAGGGTGCCCTCGCCGACCAGCTGTTTGGGCAGCGGGAAGACGTCCTCGACGCGCTCCTCGGCCAGGATCGGGCCGCCGGCGGCGATCCGGCCCACGACCGGCACGTTCACCGCCTCGGGCAGCGCGTCACCGATGCCGGTGACGTCGACGACGTCGTGCTCCGGGGCGGCGGCCGGCTCCTCGGACGCCTTCGACAGCGATTCCGGCAGTCGGACCTCCATCGCCCGGGGGCGGTGCGGGTCGCGCCGCAGGTAGCCCTTGGCCTCCAGCGCGCGCAACTGGTGCGACACGCTGGACGGCGACGCCAGCCCGGCCGCCTCGCCGATCTCGCGGATCGTGGGTGGATAGCCCTTGGTGCTCACCGCCAGGTGGATCAACTCCAGAATGCGCCGCTGCCGGGGGGTGAGGCCCTCGGTGTCCGCCGGGCCGTCGGGCAACTGGGTGATCTTGGCCATCTCCAGCTGCTGCGCGACCTCGGCGTTACTGGGACGGCCGACGCTCATCTTGGGCGGCTGCTTGGGCGGACGGCCGCGCCGCGGGGTCTTGTCGAACGGGTTCCTGCCTGCCATGC
>CALMIQ010000445.1 GCA_937863965.1 uncultured Micropruina sp. | reverse complement strand
CGGCGTCGTTGACCGCCGTGCAGATGTAGTGACCGAACGGCCCGCGTCCGAAGGAGGGCGCGTAGTCGACGTAGCAGGACTGGGCCCCGGCCTCGATGATCATCGTGTTCGCCCAGTCATCGATGTCGAGCAGATTCGTGCCGACCGCGCTGCGGTCTCTCAGCGCCCGCAGGATGTCTGCCACCAGGGCACCCGTGACCCTGGCCCGGGCAACCTCGGTGAGGTTCAGCAGCTCGATCACGCGACACCATCCTTCCATTCTGCCAATAACTATACCGGTCATAGTATCCCGGTACTAGAATCGGTGTCATGGTCAGGTTGCCGCTCACCCCCGCCGAAGTCGAACGTGGCAAGCGGTTGGGCGTGCTGCTGCGGCGCGCCCGGGGGGAGCGTTCGATGCTGGAGACCGCGCTCGACGCGGGGGTCTCACCGGAGACCCTCCGCAAGATCGAGTCGGGACGCGTGGCCACCCCCGCCTTCCCGACCATCGCCGCGATCGCCGACGTCCTCGACCTCTCCCTCGACATCGTCTGGGCCGAGATCAACCGGCCCCGGCGTGCCGCGACCCCGGTGGCACGGCACTCTGATCCCCGGCGTCATCCGGATCCCCTCGCACCGGTGAAGGCCGTCCGCGCCGCCCCCACCGGCTGACTACCCTCCGCGGCTACGACAATCCCCAGAACGGACCGGACAGCCCGACGCTGCGCAGGTAGTCGGCGGCGGCGGACGGCTCGCGCCGGGTGTAGCCGCGGTCGAGCCGTCCCGTGTACCAGTCGGACGCGAACCGCCAAAGGGTGGGCAGATCCATCACGTAGCCGCGGGTGTTGCCGGTGCGCGCCAGCCAGTCGTCGACGCAGCCCTCGGCGCAGAAGATGCGCTGGTGCCCGCAGGTGTGCACCACGTCGTCCCACATCCGGGCGGACGGAATCAGGAAGTGGGCCACCTGATCGCCGGGGGGCGGTGCGTCCCGAGTGACATTCCACGCGTGCGGACGCGCGCAACCCGGGCACCGGGTGGCGACCAGAACCTCTGGTTCCCACCGCAGCAGGTGGACCATGGCGAAGGAGTCCCAGGCGCAGCCACCCCACCACAGCGTGGACGCGCCCATCACCGAGAAGCCCAGCGGCACCGCCGAGAACGGGTGCGCCATGACGACGGCACCCGCGTCGTCCAGGACGAGGTGCCGCGCGGACGCCAACACACGCAGGGCTTCGTCGACGGCCCCAGCCGGAACCCCGAACCGGTCGGCCAGCTCCGCGGTGCTCGGCGGAAGCCCCTGGTGCGCGAAGGTGTCGTAGACGGCGAGCCGGACGTCCTCGGTGTCCATCTACTGAATCTATGGGGTCCACACCCGCAGCGGGAGGTGTGCCGCCGCGTGACGAAAGTCCGCGTCGGTGGTGAGAAGGGTGTGACCGCCCGCGATCGCGAGTTGCACGAGGAGCGCATCGGCCGATCCGATCTGAACACCCCGACTCCGCAGCCGGGTGCGCAGCTCGGCCGCGTGCACATGGTCGTCGAACGTGGGGGTGAGGAAGGGCAGCACCCGGAGCCTCGCGGCGAGTTCGGCCGCGACCGATTCGGAGACGATGCCGTACAGCAGCTCAAGGATGACTACCCCGGTCGTCACCACCGACTCATCGCCTCGCAGCGCAGACCGGAGCGCTTCGACTTCCGGGACGGCAGGCGGCCGATCGCGCCTCAGCAGCAGCGACCAGACACTCGTGTCCACGAGAAGCGCCATCAGTCGATCAGGCCCAGCTTGCGGTCGCGTGCCAACCGATCCGTCTTGTAGTCATAGTCAGAAACCCATTCGACCGAGCCCTCGAGGTCTAGGAGCTTGCGCTGCTCGCGACGAGCGATCGCCTCTTGCAGGGCGATGGTCACGGCCTCGCGCTTCGTCCTGACGCCGAGCGCCTCGACCGCGTGGTCGAGCAACGCGCGATCGATGGCCAGGTTCGTTGCCATATCACCCTCCCAGGTTGTGCACCTATTCGCACATACTACTGTGCGGTCTGCGAGGTCTGGCGAATCACACCGGTGTAGTTCTCCACAGCTGTGGACGCGGCTGTGGACGGCCCCACCCGGCGGGGCTGATTGAATGGTCGGGTGAAGACCTACCGCCTACCGCACACCGAGCTGGACGCCTCCGCCGTCATCCTCGGGCTGATGCGCATCCCGTCCCTCACCGACAGCGAGATCCGCACCCTGGTGGGCGCGGCCCGCGACGCCGGCATCAACGTCTTCGACCACGCCGACATCTACGGCCGACACCGTCATGAGTGCGAGGAACGGTTCGGCGCGGCGCTCGCGCTCACGCCGGACGAGCGCGAGCAGCTCGTCATCCAGAGCAAGGTCGGCATCCGCCAGGGCTACTTCGACTTCTCGGCCGAGCACATCCTGGACACGGTGGAGGAGTCACTGGCCGCGCTGCGCACCGACTACCTGGACGTCCTGCTGCTGCACCGCCCGGACACCCTGGTGGAGCCCGAGGAGGTCGCCGAGGCCTTCACCACCCTGGAGGAGGCCGGCAAGGTCCGTCACTTCGGGGTGTCGAACCACACCCCCGGCCAGATCGAGTTGCTCCGCTCTTACGTCCGGCAGCCACTGATCGTCAACCAGGTGCAGCTGAGCATCACCCACGCGCCGATCATCGCCTCCGGCCTCGCCGCCAACATGGGTGGCGCCGATCAGTCGATCGACCGGGACAACGGCATCCTCGACCACGCCCGCCGCACCGGGATCACCCTGCAGGCCTGGTCGCCGTACCAGAAGGGCTTCTTCGACGGCGTCTTCATCGGCGACCGCGAGAACTACGCCGAGCTGAACGACGTCCTCGACGAACTGGCCGATTCCTACGGAGTCACCCCGACCGGCATCGCCACCGCCTGGATCACCCGGCATCCGGCCAACATCCAGGTCGTGCTCGGTACGACCAAGCCGGAACGTGTCGTCGAGGCGGCCGCGGGCAGCGACGTCACGCTGACCCGTGAGGAGTGGTACCGGCTCTATCGCGCCGCCGGGCACCTGCTGCCCTGATGGTGGGGTGACTAGCCGGGCAGCAGCTGGACCGGATCGCCGCCGGGCAGCCTGAGTATCGAGAAGTGCCGGCGGTCGAGCGTCGCAACTCTGTCGGTGCGGTACTCGCCCGCCAGCACGATGAGGGACGCGTCCGTCACTCCGATCGGCACGTCGCGGTACGCCCGCACGATCGCCGTGGCAGCGCGCAATCGCGCCGGCCCGAAGTCGGCGAGATCCCAGGCACCACCGGAGAGCTCGTCGAGGACGGCCTGCTCGACACGAGTGCCGTGCCGGGTGAGCAGCAGGTAGTCGAGTTCGGCAACCACGTACGGCGAGATCACCAATGGTTCGGCCGCCTGATCGATGACCGATGCCACCGCTCGGTGGGCCGGCTCGTTGGCGTCGAAGTAGGCGAGCAGTGCGCTCGTGTCGACGATCACGCGGCGCCGAAGCCGTCGAGCAGTTCGTCGACGCGATCGGCAAGCGGCTCGGTGCCGCTGAAGAGCGCGCCCTTGGGTCGTGGTCGCACCGAGTCGAGCTCTCGACGCAACGCCTGGCGGATCAGTTCGGCCTCCGATTCACCGCGCCGGGCCGCCTCGCGAGTGAGTTCCGCCTTCAGGTCATCGGGCAGGTACAGCGTGGTCTTCACCATGACTCATATGGTACCACCGGTGGCACGGGCGTCTCTTGGCCACCTGCGCTCGCGTGGTCTCGGTCGCTGTGGCGTCAGGCGTCCGGGGTCGGCGCGGACGCCGCGGGCCTCGCCGGCATCCACAACTCGACCCTGCCCGACTCCAGGTCGAGCGGCTTCGGCCCGGCACCACCCTTCTTCTGGTCGACGACGAGGACCTTCTCCAGGTCGCGCTGTTCGCGGGTGTGCCGGTACCCCGGGTTGAACACCTCGAAGAAGCCGGTCATCTCCATAGTGTATTCACAGGGTCCGCCGGATCCCCGGCCGTCAGGGGTCGCGCAGCCGGGCGATCTCGTCCGGCCCGATGCCGACCAGCGCGTCGGCTACGACGATCGTGTAGAGGCCGTGGGTCTGCCGGTAGCCGACTCGTTCCCGCCCGGTGCGTGGCTCGACCAGCCGGACCGCCGACCCGGCGAACAGCAGGTCGCCCTTCCACGCCCACACCTCGCCGATGGAGCCGGGCTTCTGCTGCTGCCAGTGCAGCGTGCCGGTCCGGGCATCCACGGCGACCAGCAGCGAGGAGTCCGACAGCAGGGTGAGCCCGTCGACGAAGGCGGCGCTCGGTGAGGTCGTCATCCCGAACGCCGAGCCGTTGCGGGTCTCGGCCAACGGGCCGAGCGTCCGCCCGGTTTCCGGATCCACCCGGACGGCGCGGCCGTCGGCCTCCAGGAAGACCGGGTCGGTGACGTCGCCGGCCCGCGGGTCGCGGCGAGGGAAGGCAAGCCGGGTGTCGATCGCGGTCTCGTGCAACCTCTTCAACGCGTAGTCGTGGGCGACGGCGACCGCACCGGCGTTGCACCACAGCCGCGTCCCGTCGTCCACCAGCCGCGAGCAGCGGGGCATGCCGGCCAGCCTGCCGCGGCGCAGGTCGAGGAACGCCGTCGTCTGCCCGGCCCACAGCGCCGTCAGGCCGTCGGCGACCTTCCTGATCCGCGGACGATCCAGCGCCGGCCCCTCGGGGATCGGCAGCTTGCGGTTGTAGATCCGGTTGTTGCTGAACAGGCCGGCATGGTGCGGCTGGTCACGCAGGTCGATCCGCCAGCGCTGCCGCAGGTCGGCGTCCAGCCCGGTGATCAGTGCGTGCGGCGCCGGTTGGCGCTGCTCGACCAGCATGACGCGATCGCCGTCGACATGGATCAGGGTCAGCCAGCCCGCGAAGTCGATGCCGCGGCGCTCGCGTCCGGTGGCCGGGTCGAGCAGCGAGATCCGCCAGCGGGTGCCCAGGCCGATCGCCGGGTCGGCGGCCGTGGACGTCGCACACAGCAGCGCGGAATCGAGCAGTTCGGAGGCGCAGATGCCGTCGGGCAGATCCTCGCGCCACAACGCACGCCCCGTCGCGGAGGCGATGCCGTGGACGGCGACCCGGCGGTCCTGGGCATCACCGGTGAGCACCGCCCAGGTGGCACCGGCGTCCACCACCCGATTGTCGTCGAAGGTCCCGTCGACGGTGGTGATGATCTCGGCGCCACCACTCAGGTCGGGCCGCAGTTCGGGCGCCCGCAGTGACCAGAGGGCCGGCAGTGCCGCCGGCGCCTGCGTCTGCGTCCGGGTGGGTTGGGGACGGCGGGACGAGCGGTCACCGCCCACCATGAGGCTGACCAGGGCACCGATGAGGTAGGCCACCAGCAGGAACACCCCCACCCCGCGGACCGCGGCCAGGGCCACGCCGAGGAAACCGGACGCCGGGCGGACCGCGGCCCGGCGAGAACCGGTTGCGGGCGTCGCGGTGGGGCGGGTCCGTCCGGAACCCTTCCGCCGGCCGAACCGGTTCGGCCGGTCCGGCGCGGTGTTCTCGGGCGGCGGCTGGCTCCAGCCCAGGCTGCTCTGCGTCGGCGGCGGGGCGGCCGGCGATCCGGACGCCGGTCCGGCCGGCGCGGAGGGCCAGGTGAAACCCGGTCCGGCCGACTTCGTGCCGAGGCCCGGGTGCTTCGGCCGCCGCCGGAACCAGCCGCGCCAGCGCGAGGTGGGCGGTGCCGGAGCCGGAGCCTGGTCGCCGGTTCCGCCGCCGTCCGGGTCCTCCAGCCGGGTCCACTCCGGCGGTCGGGAGAAGAAGTCGGGCCGGCTCACCCGCCGCACCGTACCAAGGTCGCGGGGCAGCGCCGACCGGCCGTTGACCGGCGTAGTCCGGCCCGGTTACGCGGGCGTAATGTTCTCCGCATGCCTGCTCTGCGTTCCCGCACCACTACCCACGGCCGCAATATGGCCGGCGCCCGCGCCCTGTGGCGTGCCACCGGGATGGGCGAATCCGACTTCGGCAAGCCGATCGTCGCGATCGCCAACAGCTTCACCCAGTTCGTGCCGGGTCACGTGCACCTGCGTGACCTGGGCAAGCTGGTCGCGGGCGCGGTGGCCGAGGCCGGCGGCGTGGGCCGCGAGTTCAACACCATCGCCGTCGACGACGGCATCGCGATGGGCCACCACGGCATGCTCTATTCGCTGCCCAGCCGCGAGATCATCGCCGACTCGGTGGAGTACATGGTGAACGCGCACTGCGCCGACGCCCTGGTCTGCATCTCCAACTGCGACAAGATCACCCCCGGCATGCTGCTGGCCGCGCTGCGGCTGAACATCCCCACCGTGTTCGTCTCGGGCGGCGCGATGGAGGCCGGCAAGGCCCTGGTCAACGGTGGCACCACCAAGGCCAGACTCGACCTGGTGGACGCCATGGTGAAGGCCGTCGACCCGAACGTGAACGACACCGACCTGACCGCCATCGAGCAGAACGCCTGCCCCACCTGCGGCTCCTGTTCGGGCATGTTCACCGCCAACTCGATGAACTGCCTGACCGAGGTGCTCGGCCTGTCGCTGCCCGGCAACGGCTCCACGCTGGCGACGGCGTCCGCGCGCCGCAACCTGTTCACCGACGCCGGCAAGCTGGCCGTCGACCTGGCCAAGCGGTGGTACGACGACGAGGACGCCTCGGTGCTGCCGCTGTCGATCGCCACCAAGGAGGCGTTCAACAACGCCATGCGGGTGGACATCGCGATGGGCGGGTCGACCAACACCGTGCTGCACCTGCTGGCCGCCGCCCACGAGGCCGGCGTCGACTTCGACCAGCACGACATCGACGCCCTCTCCCGGGTCACCCCGTGCATCTGCAAGGTGGCGCCGAACTCGTCCAACTACTACATGGAAGACGTCCACCGGGCCGGCGGCATCGTCGCGATCATGGGCGAACTCGACCGGGGCGGGCTGCTCGACCGCAACGTGCGCGCCGTCCACTCCCCCGACCTGGACACCTGGCTGGACGACTGGGACATCCGCGGCGGCAGGGCCAAGCCCGAGAACGTCGACCTGTTCTACGCGGCCCCCGGCGGCGTCCGGACGACCGAGGCGTTCTCGTCCACGAACCGCTGGGACAGCCTCGACACCGACGCCGAGGCCGGCTGCATTCGCGCGGTGGCCACGCCCTACACCACCGACGGCGGGCTGGCCGTGCTGTACGGCAACCTGGCCGAGGACGGCTGCATCGTGAAGACCGCCGGCGTCCCCGCCGAGCAGTGGGAGTTCAGCGGCCCGGCGAAGGTGGCCGAATCGCAGGAGGAGGCCGTCGAGAAGATCCTCAGCGGCCAGATCGTCGCCGGCGATGTCGTGGTGGTCCGCTACGAGGGGCCCAAGGGCGGCCCCGGCATGCAGGAGATGCTGTACCCGACGTCCTACCTGAAGGGGGTCGGGCTCGGCCCCAAGTGCGCGCTGATCACCGACGGCCGGTTCTCCGGCGGCTCGTCCGGGCTGTCGATCGGGCACGTCTCGCCGGAGGCGGCCTCGGGCGGCACCATCGGCCTGGTCGAGGACGGCGACATCATCACCTTCTCCATCCCGAACCGGTCCGTCACCCTCGAGGTCGACGACGTCACCCTCGCCGCGCGTCGCGCCGAGGCCGAGGCCCG
>CALMIQ010000444.1 GCA_937863965.1 uncultured Micropruina sp. | reverse complement strand
CTAGTGTGCCGTAGGCGCACGACGTCCGGCCTCCAACGCCCGAGCGTTCAGCGACCGCCCAGGATCTCCTGGACCTGGGCGTCGGTCAGATCAACGCTTGCGGCACACGTCGGGCGGGTCGAGCCGGCGTGGTGGTCACGCCGGGCGTGACAATGGGCGGGTGTCCAAGCCCGTGGTGACCATCCGCTATTGCGTCGACTGCCGCTGGATGCTGCGCGCCCAGTGGTACCAGGGCGAGCTGCTGCAGACCTTCGCCGACGACCTGGGCGGCGTGCTGCTGGTGCCCTCCCGCGGCGGCATGTTCCGCGTGCTGGTCGGCGAGGTCACCGTCTGGAACCGCAAGACCGACGACGGTTTCCCGGAGATCGCGGAGCTGAAGCGCCGCGTCCGTGACCTGGTCGCGCCCGAGAAGTCCCTCGGTCACACCGATCGCGCCGGGCAACGCTGAGCCAGTGGACTACTCCCGGACTCAGGGCGTCGTCCGAGCAGTTCGGAGTCCTCCCGGCTCAGGGAGTTCAACAAGGAACCACAGGCCCCCCAAGCGCTCACCAACGCGGGGACGGTTCTTTTTCGTTCGATTCTCGAACGCGAGGGACGGTTCTTGTCGGACCTTGTGGGACCTGGATCCGTCCCCGGCATGCGAATATCGAACGGAAAGAACCGTCCCCGGGCGATGCGAACTTCGAACGGGAAGAACCGTCCCCGGGTGCGAGATCAGCCGCGGAGCCAGCGGGTGCCGGCCGGTGTCGGACGCCCCTGGCCCGCGGTGAGCTCGGCGATCGCGGACGCCACCGCCGGGCCATCCGCCGGCGGGACGGCCAGGACGAGGGTCGCCACGGCGCCGTGCCGGACCTCGGCGACCTGCACCCCGCGGTCCCGCAGGGACGCCTCGACGCGGCCGGCGATGGCGTAGTCGGCCTCGAGCTCCAGGAGGTCGACGAGCCGGTAGCGGACGACGTCGGCGGCATCGGCGGCGGCCGCCACGGCGTCCGAATAGGCCCGCACCAGTCCCCCGGCGCCGAGCAGGGTGCCGCCGAACCAGCGGGTGACCACCGCGACGACGTCACGCAGTTGGCGTCCGCGGAGCACCTCGAGCATCGGCGCGCCCGCGGTGCCGGCGGGTTCACCGTCGTCGCTGCTGCGCTCGACGGCGCCGTCGGGGCCGAGGACGAAGGCCAAGCAGTGGTGCCGGGCGGTGTGATGCTGCCGCCGGACGGCCTCGATCACCGACCGCGCTGACGCCTCGTCCGGCACCGGTTCGAGGTGGGCCAAGAATCGTGAGCGCCGGTCCTCGATCTCGGCCTCGACCGGGCCGGCGATGCTCAGGTACTCCTCGGTCACACCCAGCACCCTGCCACGGCACGCTGGACCGCACCACGCCGGCCGGGGCCGCGCGACACCGGCGGCAGTCGCCGCGGGACAGCGGCGGCACGTCGCCGGGAAGACACCCGGCGGCACGTCGCCGCGCGACACCGGCGGCAGTCGCCGCGCTACACCCGGCGGCAGTCGCCGGGTGACGGCCCGCGGCAGGTCAGCCGTCGGCGACCGCTCGTCGGACCAGGGCGGCGAGGAATGCCTCGTCCTCCGCGGAGAGGGCAGCCACCGCGAAACCGGTCGGCCAGACATTGCCGTCGTCGAGGAGGGCCGTGTCGTTGAACCCGAAGGTGCCGTAGCGGGAGTCGAATTTGCTGGCCGGCTGGAAGAAGCAGACCACCGCGCCGTCCCGGGCGTAGGCGGGCATGCCGTACCAGGTCCTGGCGTCCAGCGCGGGGGCATTCTCGGTGACGATCGCGTGGATCCGTTCGGCGATCAGGCGATCCGCCTCCGGCAGTGCGGCGATCTTGTCGAGACAGTCCTGGGCCTCGGCGGCCCTCTTGTTGCCGCGGCGCTGCGCGGCGCGCAGTTCGGCGGCCCGCTCCTTCATCGCGGCGCGTTCCTCGGCGGTGAAGCCGTCCTTGGTCTCGGTGTTGCGGGTCATCGGGAAGCCATCTCCTTGGCGGTTGTGGTGAGCGGATGGACGAGGTGTGCGAGCAGAACGGGACGCGGCAACCGGCTGGCGTCCCGGCGTCCGGAGGTCTGCTCGATCAGAGCCCTGGCCACCCAGGGCGGCAGGCACATGGGTCAGCCCTGCGCCAGGTCGGTCTTGAACCGGACCATGTTGCCGTCGGGGTCGCGGAAGGCGCAGTCCCGGACGCCGTAGAACTGGTCGGCGGGCTCCTGCAGGACGTCGGCGCCGGACGCCCGGACCGCCTCGTACACGGCGTCCACGTCGTCGCAGTCGAAGATCAGTGCGGTCAGCAGGCCCTTGGCGAGCAGCTCGGTCAGCGCCGCCTTGTCGGCATCGGTCATCGGCATCGCCCCGGGACCGATCTGGTCGAGGGTGATCTCGAGCTCGGGCTGGGTGGGGGTGCTCAGGGTCACCCATCGGAAGTCACCGTTGGTCACGTCGGTGCGGACGGTGAACCCGAGCACGTCGCGGTAGAAGGCCAGCGAGGCGTCCGGGTCGGTGGTGTGGACGAAGGTGTTGGCGAGGGTCAGGCTCTGGAGTGCTGTCATGTCCTCGACCCTAGATTCGGCCCGGCGTCCGGCACTTCTCGGAAACTGATCACTTCCGGGTGGGCCGGGTGACCTGTTTCACGATGCAACTCGGAATGCCGCGCAGCTCGTCGTGGGAGCGGCTGCGGTAGGCGCTCGGCGTCTCGCCGACCAGCTCGGTGAACCGGCTGCTGAACGACCCCAGCGAGGTACAGCCGACCTCCATGCACACATCGGTGACCGACTTGTCGGTGTTGCGGAACAGCGCCATGGCGCGTTCGATCCGGCGGGTCATCAGCCACGCGTACGGCGTCTCACCGAAGGCGTCCTTGAACGACCGCTGGAAGTGCCCGACCGACATCAGCGCCTCGCGGGCCAGCTGCGGGACGTCCAGCGGCTCGGCGAAGTCGCGGTCCATCCGGTCGCGCGCCCGGCGCAGCCGCACCAGGTCGTCGGGGTTCATGGCATCAGCCTGTCACATGCCCCGAAGCGAGGTTCGTCGGTCTCCCGGTGGGCGGCGCCTCACATCGTGCGGCGGTAGCGTCCTCCTACCTCGAAGAAGGCCTCGGTGATCTGGCCCAGGGATGCCACCCGCACCGTCCGCATCAACTCGTCGAACACGTTCCCGCCGGCGAGCGCGACCTCCTTCAAACGCGCGAGCGCGGCCGGGGCGTCGTCGGCGTGCCGGGCATGGAAGTCGGCCAGCCGGGACAGCTGGGACTCCTTCTCCTCGGTGGTCCCCCGCGCCAACACCGTCGGTGCGGACGCCTCGGCGTCCGGGTCGAGGAAGGTGTTCACCCCGATGATCGGCAGGCTCCCGTCGTGCTTGCGGGACTCGTACAGCATCGACTCGTCCTGGATCAGCCCGCGCTGGTACCCGGTCTCCATCGCGCCCAGGACGCCGCCGCGATCGGCGATCCGGTCGAACTCGGCCAGCACCGCCTCCTCGACCAGGTCGGTCAGCTGCTCGATCAGGTAGGAGCCCTGCAGCGGATTGTCCACCGCCGCCAGCCCCCACTCGCTGTCGATGATCAGCTGGATCGCCAGCGCCCGCCGCACCGACGCCGGGGACGGCGTGGTCACCGCCTCGTCGTAGGCGTTGGTGTGCAGGCTGTTCGCGCTGTCGTAGAACGCGCACAGCGCCTGCAGCGTGGTGCGGATGTCGTTGAACTCCATCTCGGCGGCGTGCAGCGACCGGCCCGAGGTCTGGATGTGGTACTTCAGCTTCTGCGCCCGCTCGCCGGCGCCGTACCGGTCGCGCAGCGCGATCGCCCAGATCCGTCGGGCGACGCGTCCGATCACCGAGTATTCGGCGTCCATGCCGTTGGAGAAGAAGAACGACAGGTTGGGCGCGAAGTCGTCGATCGCCATGCCGCGGGCCAGGTACGCCTCGACGTAGGTGAACCCGTTGGCCAGCGTCAGCGCCAGCTGGGTGATGGGGTTCGCCCCGGCCTCGGCGATGTGGTACCCGCTGATCGAGACCGAGTAGAACCGCCGCACCCCGTGCTCGATGAACCACTCCTGCACGTCGGCCATCGCCCGTAGTGAGAAGTCGATCGAGAACAGGCAGGTGTTCTGCCCCTGGTCCTCCTTGAGGATGTCGGCCTGGACGGTGCCGCGCACCTTCCGCACGACGTCGGGGTCGCCGGCCTGGTCGATCGCGGCGTTGAGGAACATCGCGAGAATCGTCGGCGCCGGCCCGTTGATGGTCATCGACACCGAGGTGGAGTCGTCGGCCAGGTCGAAGCCGGCGAACAGGTCACGCATGTCGTCGAGCGTCGCGATGGACACCCCCGAGGTGCCGACCTTGCCGTAGATGTCGGGCTGCCGCGCCGGGTCGCGTCCGTACAGGGTGACCGAGTCGAACGCCGTCGACAGCCGCGTGGACGGCTGCCCGGCGGCCAGCAGATGGAACCGTCGGTTGGTGCGGAACGGGTCGCCCTCGCCGGCGAACATCCGGGTCGGACGCTCCCCCGAGCGGCGGTGCGGGAAGACCCCGGCGGTGAACGGGAAGCTGCCCGGACGGTTCTCCTTGCGCAGGTACCGCACCAGCGCGCCCGGTTCCTCGTCGGACGGCAGCGCCACCTTGGGCAGCCGCAGACCGGACAGCGTCTCGGCCGTGGAGTGCTCGATACCGATGTGCTCGCGCCAGAGGGCCAGGAGTCTTTCGGCGTCCGGAGGGAGCGTAGTGCGGAGGTCCTCCAGCGGGCTCGGGTCGTCGAGCAGGGCCGCCACGGCCTCGACCCGTTCGTGCCGCCGGACGGCGTCCACCAGGCTGGTCGTGCAGACGTGGTAGCCGCGGACGGCGTCCGCGACGTCCGCCAGATACCGCTCCTTGCCGCGCGGCACGATGGGCGCGGCCGGCCGGCTTCGGTGAGGCGTCGGCGGGTCGGTCAGCGCCAGGTCGTGAGCGCACAGCAACGGCACCAGCCGCCGGTACAGCTCGTCGACGCCTTCGTCGTTCACCCGGGAGGCGATGGTGCCGATCACCGGCTGGTCACGCCACGACTCGCCGAAGGCGCCGCGGTTGCGGATCAGTTGGCGTCCGACGTCGCGGCGGGCGTCCTCGGCGCCGCGCCGGTCGTACTTGTTGATCGCGACCAGGTCGGCGATCTCGAGGGCGGCGATCTTCTCCAGCTGGGTGGACGCCCCGTACTCGGGGGTCATCACGTACAGCACGACGTCGGCATGGTCGGCGATCGCGGCGTCCCCCTGCCCCATGCCGGGCGTCTCGACGATCACCAGGTCGTGGCCCGCGGCGCCGCAGGCCCGGATCATGTCGTCGAGGCCGACCGGGATGCCGCCCGGCGCTCCCCGGGTGGCCAGCGACCGGAAGTACACGCCGTCCAGGGCGTTCATCCGGATCCGATCGCCGAGCAGCGCTCCCCCGCGACGCGCGGTCGGGTCGATCGCCAGCACCGCGATCCGGACGCCCGGCGCATGCCGTTTGAAGCGCAACAGCAGCTCATCGGTCAACGAGGACTTCCCGGAGCCGCCGGTCCCGGTGATCCCCAGCACCGTGGGCCGGGCGTGCGGCAGTTCGATCTCCCCGCCCTCGGCGAGAATGGTGATCTCGCGCGCCAGGGACGCCGCCGGTCGAACCCCATCCTCCGGCGGTCGAGCCCCAGCCGCTGGTCGAGTTCGTCGAGACCCGTCATCCCCTACCGGTCGAGATCCCTGACCCACCGCCGATCGAGCTCCAACCTCCGTCGGTCGAACCTGTCGAGACCCCTCCAGCCGCCGGGCCTGCACCTCGCGGCAGCCGGCGATCACCTCCTCGGCCATCCCCACCAGGCCGAGCCGCTGCCCCGCCGCCGGGCTGTAGATGCTGACCCCCCTGGCGGCCAGAGCATCGATCTCTTCGGCGACGATCACGCCGCCTCCGCCGCCGAACACCCGCGCGTCCGAGCCGCATTCGGCGAGCCGGTCGACCAGGTAGCCGAAGTACTCCAGGTGCCCGCCCTGATAGGACGACACCCCGACACCGTGCGCATCCTCGTCGAGAACAGCGGCCACCACGTCCTCGACGCTGCGGTCATGGCCCAGATGGACCACCTCGGCACCGCGCGCCTGCAACACCCGACGGATCACCGTGATCGCGGCGTCATGCCCGTCGAAGAGCGCGGCTGCGGTGACGATCCTCACCGGTGACGACCTCATGCCCCCATTGACTCACATCGCGCAAG
>CALMIQ010000443.1 GCA_937863965.1 uncultured Micropruina sp. | reverse complement strand
ACGAGGATGGCAGGAGTGACGAGGACGTTGAGTGCGGCCGGACTACTCGTCGCCGATGGGGTGGCGTCGCAGCCTGCTGCGCAGTAGGCGGCGCTCGGCGTCGTTCTGGGTCAGGCGCAGCGCGGTCAGGTCGGCGGCTTCGGCCTCGTCGGGGCGTCCGAGGCGGCGTAGCAGTTCGGCCCGGGCGGCGTGATACGGGTGGTAGTGCCCGAGGGAGTCGGCGAGGACGTCCAGCTCGGCCAGCAGCCGGGCGGTGCGGCCGGGCAGGAACTCGGCCAGCGCCACCGCCCGGTTCAGCCGGACGATCGGTGACGGATCCAGCTGGGCCAGCAACTCGTAGAGGCTGACGATCTGCAGCCAGTCGGTGTCGTCCCAGGTCGCCGCCTCGCCGTGGACGGCGGCGATCGCCGCCTGCAGCTGCAGCGGGCCCGGCCTGCGCAGTTCGGCCGCCCTGGCCAGGTGTCGCCGGCCGCGCTCGAGCAGGCCGGCGTCCCAGCGGCTGCGGTCCTGGTCGCGCAGGCGGACCAGGTCGCCCGCGGCGGTGAACCGGGCGGACGCGCGCGCGTGCTGGCTGGCGAGCAGGGCCGCGAGTCCCCAGTTCTCCGGGTCGGCAGGGAAGGCCCCCGCCACCAGCTCGGCCAGCCAGACGGCGTCCGCACCGAGCGCCCGGTCCTGGGTGCCGGTGGTCGACACGAACGCCTCGTTGTAGCAGGCGTAGATCACCGTCCGGACGTCGGAGAGCCGGGCCGGGAGCGCGGCGGCGTCCGGAACCTCGAGGGCGATGCCGGCGGCGACGATCTTGCGTTTGGCGCGCACGATCCGCTGGGCCAGGGTGGCCTCGCTGACCAGGAAGGCGCGGGCCACCTGGGCGGTGGTCAGGCCGGTGACCGCGCGGAGGGTCAGCGCGATCCGGGCCTCGATGGCCAGCGCCGGGTGGCAGCAGGCGAACAGCAGGCCGAGCCGGTCGTCGGTGCCGGCGCCCGGGGTGTGCTGGTCGACGATGTCCTCGACGGCGGGCGACCACTGCTCGGGCAGGGGCGTCGTCCGGTTGCGGCGGAGCGCGTCCAGCGCGTTGCGGCGGGCCGCCAGGGTGAGCCAGCCGACCGGGTTGGGCGGGACGCCGGCGCGCCGCCAGGCCACCAACGCCTCCACCACGGCCGCGGCGACCGCGTCCTCGGCGAGGGTGAAGTCGCCGAAGGCGCGGCTCAGCCGCATCACCAGCCGGCCGGCGTGCTCCCGCAGCACGCCGGCCAGCGCGTCGTCCGCCGGCGCCGGGGTCACGTGGGACGCACCGGGATCACTCGAACTGCGAGTAGTCGACGACCATCGGCCGCACCTCGACGCTCACCCCCGGCACGTCCAGGGCGGGCCAGGTCCTGGCCAGCGCGATCGCGGCGTCCAGGTCGGCGACGTCGATCACGCTGAACCCGCCGATCACCTCCTTGGCCTCGCTGAACGGCCCGTCGACGACCACGCCACCGGAACGGACGGTGGTCGCGGTCTCGGGTCCGAGCAACTCGGCCCCGCTGTCGGTGATCACGGCGGCGTTGGCCCCGAACCATTCGTAGATCCGGCCGTACACCTCCTGGGCGACCTGGGGATCGATGTCGGCCTGGGCGGCCGGATCGGTGGCGAACATCAGCACGTACTTCATGGTTCCTCCTCGGATCGGTAACAGCGTGCACCCCGATAACGCACCAGCGGAACCGAAATCGACACCGGTCCGCGAAGATCCTCTGTGGCACCCGGCATTTCGGCGGCCGGACGCCCGCCGCGGCGGGTCGCATGGCAGATTGGTGGGACGCCCACCCGCCGCCGGTTCGTCCGGTGACCCCGACCCACCGAGCCCAGGAGTGCCGATGCTTCGCCGATCGATCGAACCGCCCGACGCGGCGGCGATCGCCGCCGCCCGTGAGCTGAGCGGGGCACAGGCCAAGCCTCCGGGCTCGCTCGGCGTCCTGGAGGATCTCGGCGCCTGGATCGCCGGCTGCCAGGGGGAGTGCCCGCCCCGGCCGCTCGACGACGTCCGGGTCGTCGTGTTCGCCGGCGATCACGGCGTCGCGGCGAGCGGGGTGTCGGCGTATCCGGCGGCGATCACGCCGGCCATGGTGCACGGGATCGCCGCCGGCGTCGCCGGGGTCTCCGCGCTGGCCGCCGCGAACGGCGTCCGGGTGGAGATCGTCGACATCGCCGTCGCCGAGGACCTCGCCGGCCTCGACCCGGCGATCGGCCGGTTCAAGGTCTGCCGCGGCTCGGGTTCGATCGAGGTCGAGGACGCGCTCACCGGCGAACGACTGGACGCCGCGCTGGCCGCCGGGGAACGGATCGCGACGGACGCCGCCGCCGACGGTGCCCAGTTGCTGATCGCGGGCGACCTCGGCATCGGCAACACCACGGTCGCCGCCGCGCTGATCGCCTCCACCTTCGGCCTGTCCGCGGCGGCCGTCACCGGACGCGGCACCGGCGTCGACGACGCCACCCTGGCCCACAAGGTGGCGGTGATCCAGCGGGCCCTGGTCCGGGCCGGGCACCGGGCCAGCGACCCGCGACAACGGCTCCAGGCGCTGGGGTCGGCCGACATGGCGGCCGGCGTGGGGTTCATGCTGGGCGCCGCGGCCGCGGGCGTCCCGGTGCTGCTGGACGGGCTGATCGCCGTCGCGGAGGCGTCCGTGGCGGCGTCCATGCATCCCGGTGTGCGGCCCTGGCTGTGGGCCGGGCATCGGTCCAGCGAACCCGGGCAGTCGCTCGCGCTGGCCCGGCTCGGTCTGGAACCGCTGGTCGACCTGCGGATGCGGCTGGGCGAGGGCACCGGGGCGGTGGTCGCGGTGCCGATCGTGCGCGCCGCGGTGGCGGCCCTGCGCGACATCGCCCGGCTGTCCGATCTGGCCTGAGGCCTCAGCCGAGGTCGATCGTGCCTTCGGCGGCACCCGTGCCGGTGACGTTCACCAGCTGGCCGGTGCCGTCCACGGCGGTGGCGAGCAGCGTCCAGCGGTAGCGGCCGCGCGGCACGGGAGTGCCCGCGTCGTCGCGTCCGTCCCACCGCAGGTCGTGCAGCGCGCCGGCCGGCGCCGCCGGTGTCGGCAGGGTGCGCACCACCCGTCCGCTCGGGTCGCTGATCGTCAGGGTGCCGTTGATCAGCGGCTTGGTGGCGTCGATGGCCAGGATCAACGGCTCGTCGGCCGTGGCCCGGCCCGCCCCGACCGCGCCCAGCAGGCGCGGCTGGGTGGTCGCCACCCCCGGGATGGTGCGGACGACGAGGTCGGTATCGGTGGCGTAGACGATGCGGTCGCCGTCGAGGCCGAACGGCGATCCGCCGGAGGTGCCCGGCAATGGCGTGATCTCGTCGGTGGTGAGATTCCAGACCGCCAGCCGGCCCAGTGGCTGGTCGAGGTCGGCCGGCACGCCGAGCACCGCGACGCCGTCACCCAGTGCCAGCAACCGGCCCGGACGTTCCAGGACCCGCGCGGTCCGCAGCTCGCGCAACGCGGCATGATCACCCGGGCCCGACAGCGTGGTGCCGACCCAGTCGCCCCACATCCGGATCGGCTGCTGTTCGTAGCCGTCGCCGCCGAACCCGACGGTGCGGCTCGCCTCCCGCGGGTCGGCCAGGTTCCGCACCCTCAGCGACAGCCGCCGCCCGTCGCCCTTGGACGGCGGCACGCGCCGCGCCACCAGGCTGCCGAACGAGGCGACGCCGTCGGCGTCCAGCCGGCGCCCGGTGATCAGATGGACGCCGTCGTCGCAGGTCACGTACGGCCCGCTGAGCGCGAGCGGCCGCCGGGCGAGGTGGTCGACCTGCCTGCCGTCGTCGTACACGGCGTAACGCTCGTTGGCGAGGATCAGCCAGCGCGAGCCGGACGTCGCGGCAACACCCGGGACGTCGCCCTCCAGCACCGTGACCTGACCGAATCCGGAGCGGGCGAATCGACGGGCTTCGACCTGCCCGGGGCGATCGGGCCAGGTGATCAGCACCGTGGTCGCGGTGAGGTCGAGCGACACCGGCCCGATCGCTCGTCGCGGCGCCTGCGCCCACTCGGTCGTCCCGCCGTCCTCCTCGACCCGCAGGTGGTGCGGCGCGCCCTTGTCGTCCACGCTGCGGATCAGCGGACGCCGCGGATCGCCGTTGCCCTCGCCCGCCCACCGCACGGTGCCGGCCGGCAGCGCCACCGGCGTCACCCGTCCGTCTTCGACCAGGAGCGGGGTGGCCGCGGCCGGGTCGTCGATGACCGACCGTTCGCCGAACTGGTACAGAGTTGCCGGCACGCCGCTGTGGTCGCCGCCGGCGATCAGTTGGCAGGCCGGCGCGCCGGACGGCAGCGGCTGGCGGCACAGGCGCAACCCCTCGGCGCCGGCCACCAGCGAGTGGATCGCCGACCCGGCCACGACGTGCTGGCGGGCACGGGGCAACTCCAGCGTGCCCAGCGGCTTGCGGGTCGCGGTGTCGACGACGCCGGCGTAGTCGTGGCCTCCGCCGGTGGCCGAGATGCGCAGCACCAGCGCCGCGTCGCCGGTGAACGCATAGCTGTGGGATGCCCGGCCGGCCGTGCTCGGCAGTGCCGGGAAGTCGACGTGGCCCATCGCCGTTGCGGTCATCAGCAGGCCGGTGCTGGTGAGCCCGCCGCCGACCCCCATGGCCACGATGTGGCCGTCGTCGTCCCAGGTCAACGGGGTGGCCTGCGTGGGTGCGGCCGGGTCCATCGCATAGGGGACGCCCGCGCCGTCGTCCCCGCCCGCGTAGCCGAACCGTCCCCGGTGACCCACGGCGAAGCCGATCTCCCGTCGGGGAACCTCGGCGCTCCAGGTGGCGCCCCCGTCGAGGGACAGCCGATTGCCCCAGGGGGCGATGGTCGTCGGGAACGAGGCCCAGACGACGTCCCCCGTCGCTGCCATCACGGTGAAGTCCTCGGCGACCGTGGGCAGCGGCTCGCGCGCCAGCACATTCGGTTCGGCCGGGCTCGTCGAACTCGGCCCTGGCGGGGGAGTGCTGCCCGTGCACCCACTCAGCAACGCCCCGGCCAGTGCGGCCGCCAGGCCCGCCTTCACGGTTCTCACAAGGGTCATCGATCCGCCTCGACCTCTCGGGTGCCGCCAGCGTAGCCGTCCGCCCCGCCGGGTCGGGCCGTCTCCGGGGTGGGCACTAGGTGAGCAGCCTCAGCGCCTCGGACGCCACCAATCCCGGTTCGGTGAGCGGGATCAGGTGGCCGGACGCCTCCGCGGGTACGAAGCGGCCGCGCGGATGGCCAGCCGCCGTCTCCCGATGGGCGCACACGATCGCTCGCCGGAGGCCCCGCTCGAGCACGGTGGCGCGCTGCCCGGAGAGCACGCTGACCGGGGTGTCCGCCAGGCGTGGGGGAGCCTCGGCGAGCCGGCGCAGCCCGGCGACCACGTGCCGCAGTTCCTCGGCGGCGGCGCGGGCCGCGGCCGGTGATCCGGACGCCGCCGCGACCGCCCCGCGCAGCGGCTCCGGCAGGGTGCCGACAGCCGTGCGGGTGAGCGGTCCGAGCAGCCGGATCCGGGCCAGCGGGAGCAGCAGGGCGGCCTGGAGTGCGTCCGTGAAGCGGCTCAGCGCCGAGAAGTACAGGGGGCAGTTCTCATCGCTCTGGTCGACCAGCACCAGGCCTGCCACCGGCCGGCCCCGCTCCAGCCGCCGCGCCGCCGCGACCCGCACGATCGGGCCGCCCCAGCTGTGCCCGACGAGCACCAGGCGGCGGTGGGGGTAGGCGTCGATGACGGTCTCCAGGTCGGACGCCAGGCGCGCCAGGTCGCGCGCGCCGGCGTCCGTCGTGCTGGCGCCGAATCCGGATCGCTCGTAGGCGACGACCCGGGCGCCCTCGGCGATCGCCGCCTGCGCCGGGCCCCAGTACAGGCCGCTGATGCCGAGGCCGGCCTCGAGCACGACCAGATCGTCCCCGGAACCGCGCGCCATGGTGCGCAGCAGGCGTCCGTCGCCGGTCGCGACGAACCGGTCGAGTCCGAGCAGGCCTCGGCCCGGGACACCCTTCCCTGCCTGGTGGTGAGTCACCGCGTTCGGCTACAGCGTGCTGAGCATGCGCTTGAAATTGCCGCGGAACTGGTCGTGGATCTTCGCGCTGCGGACCCGCAGCAGCGTCTCGTCGTTGTCGCGCAGCGAACCGTAGGAGAAGTTGTGGCTGCCGGTGAAGACCACCTTGGTGTTCTTCTTCCCGCCGAAGTGTCCTTCGATCAGCAGGTACTTGGAGTGGATCAGTCGCCGCTTGGGATTGGCCTTCGTGCTCGGTCCGGCCAGGAACAGCCGGATCTTCCCACCGGGCTTGGTGAGCGGCCGGCGCAGCGTTGCCACCACGGCCTCCGATTGCCCCAGATACGGCTGGAAGGTTGCCGGCTCGTCGTAGGCGACGTCCACCAGGCATCCGGAGTCGGCCAGGCGCCACAGCGCCTGCGCCACCTCCAGTCGGTAGAAGTCCTTCATGGCGACGCGGACGATCGTGCGCCCCTTGGTGCCCACCTTGGTGTTGCCGGTGCAGCGGACGTCCCTGGCCAGGGTCTCGGCGACCGGGTCGCCTGCGGCCATCGGGAAGTGCCAGGCCTTCGCGTTCCCGCTGGACGCGACGCGTCCGTAGTCGGCGGAGGGCCGCTGCTTCCACAGGTCGTTGAAGTACGCGAGGTAGTCGTTGTAGAGGCCGCGATTCACCAGGACGACGGCATTGTTCCAGTAGCTGACCGCATTGGTCTTGTTGAGATTCGCCGACGATTGGACGACGACCCGCTTGCTTCCGCTGGTGCGGGAGAACAGGAAGAACTTGTTGTGGTTGTTCGAATCGGGATGAACACTGCCGATGCAGCCGCGTCCGACCGGGCAGAAGCTCACCCGGAACGTGCGGTGCTTGCGTTCCAGTGCGCGGAAGTAGTCGGCGTAGTGGGTCCATCCGGGTTCGAGGGTGTTGTTGCTGTCGAGCAGCAGCCGCACGGTGACGCCGCGCTTGGCCGCCCGCACCAGGGCGTCGACCGTGGCCTGCTCGGTGCTCGAATAGACGTACATGGCGACCCGGATGACGGCGCCGCCGGACTTCTTGGTCTTGCCGGGCGTCTTGTCGATCAGCGAACGGATGCGCTTGCTGATGGCGTACTGCTTGGACTTGACCAGCGGATCGTTGAAGGTGGCGCCGTCGGTCACCTTCGCGGACGCCGATGTCGCGGGCGTCGCGGCGAGCGCGGCGGCGGTGATGAGCAGGGCGGTCAGCCAGCCGACGGCCCGATGGGTGATGCGCACGATGACTCCAGGGGTGGGTTGCTCCTGCCGTACCCTAGCGAGGCGTGCCCGGACCCGCTTTTCGGGGCGACGGGCCGCCGCGCTGGGAGGGGACGCCGGTCCGCCCGATTCGCCCCGGGTCGAGGGCTGCGGTAGAGTGCGTTGTTGGCGTCAGGACGCCCGCGGACTCCGAAGAGCAGCCCAGCGATCCTCCCAGGAATCGAGCCGAATGGCAGGGATGCGCCGCGCAACGGGAAACCGAGAGGAGAGCAGCAACCTTCATGGACGCTGATCTGAAGAAGAAGACCATCGAAGAATTCGCCACCAAGCCGGGTGACACCGGTTCGCCGGATGTGCAGATCGCGCTGCTCACCCGCCGGATCGCCCACCTGACCGAGCACCTGAAGATGCACAAGGGCGACCACCACAGCCGCCGCGGCCTGATGCTGCTGGTCGGCCAGCGCCGCCGGCTGCTGAACTACGTCGCCAAGCAGGACATCGAGCACTACCGCGCACTGATCGCGCGCCTCGGCCTGCGTCGCTGACATCACGAGGGGAGTGGCTCCGGCCGCTCCCCTCGCGGCATTCCAACTGAACAACACCACCACCGTCCGCCGCGCGACCGCACGTGAACCGTCGGTCCTCGGTAGTGGCTCTCGGGTCGTAAGCCCCGCGGGCCTCGATCGAAGACCGGGTTCAACCGCCGCCTCGGCCGTGTCGCCGCAGCGGTGGGCACGACCCGAAAGGAGGGTCCCCGTGGAGGGACCTGATCTGCAGTACACCGAGGCCATCATCGACAACGGGGCGCACGGCAAGCACGTCGTCCGCTTCGAGTCCGGCCTGCTCGCCCGCCAGGCCAACGGCAGCGCGAGCGTCTACCTGGACGGCGACACCATGCTGCTGTCCGCCACCACCGCGTCCAACAACCCGCGCGACGGCATCGACTTCTTCCCGCTCACCGTCGACGTCGAGGAGCGGATGTACGCCGCGGGCCGCATCCCCGGCTCGTTCTTCCGCCGCGAGGGGCGTCCGGGCGAAGCCGCCATCCTGGCCTGCCGGCTCACCGACCGCCCGCTGCGGCCCTGCTTCGTCAAGGGCCTGCGCAACGAGGTCCAGGTCGTCATCACCGTGATGGCGCTGAACCCCGACGTGCTCTACGACGTGCTGGCGATCAACGCCGGTTCGGCCTCCACCACGCTGGCCGGCCTGCCGTTCTCCGGCCCGGTCGGCGGCGTCCGGGTCGCCCTGATCGGCAATGACTGGGTCGGCTTCCCGACCGTCAAGCAGCTCGAGGACGCCACCTTCGACATGGTGGTGGCCGGCCGGGTGCTCGCCGACGGCGACGTCGCGATCATGATGGTCGAGGCCGAATCCACCGAGCAGACCTGGGATCTGGTCCGCTCCGGCCGCACCGCGCCGACCGAGGAGGTCGTCGCCGCCGGTCTCGAGGCCGCCAAGCCGTTCATCAAGGCCCTGTGCGACGCGCAGGTCGAGCTGGCCGCCAAGTTCCCCAAGAGCGTGGGCAACTTCCCGGTCTTCCTCGACTACCAGCCCGAGGTGTTCGAGGCCGTCGCGGTCGCCGGCACCGAGCGGCTCCGGCAGGTGATGACGATCGCCGGCAAGCACGAGCGGGAGACCTCGACCGAGGCCCTGCTCGCCGACCTGCACACCGAGCTCGACGGCACCTTCGAGGGCCGCGAGAAGGAGATCACCGGGGCCTTCCGGGCCCTCACCAAGAAGGTCGTGCGCCGCAAGACGCTGACCGAGGAGGTCCGCATCGACGGCCGCGGGCTGCGCGACATCCGGACGCTGTCCGCGGAGGTCGGCGTCCTGCCGCGGGTGCACGGCTCGGCGCTGTTCATGCGCGGCGAGACCCAGATCCTGGGTGTGTCCACGCTGAACATGCTCGACATGGAGCAGAAGATCGATTCGCTGGCGCCCGAGAACACCAAGCGCTACATGCACAACTACAACTTCCCGCCCTACTCGACCGGTGAGACCGGCCGGGTCGGTTCGCCGAAGCGGCGCGAGATCGGTCACGGTGCGCTCGCCGAGCGGGCGCTGGTGCCGGTGCTGCCCAAGCGCGAGGAGTTCCCGTACGCGATCCGGCAGGTGTCCGAGGCGCTCGGCTCGAACGGTTCGACGTCCATGGGTTCGGTGTGTGCGTCGTCGCTGTCGCTGCTGAACGCCGGCGTGCCGCTGAAGGCTCCGGTCGCGGGCATCGCGATGGGCCTGATGAGCGAGGAGATCGACGGTGAGACCCGCTACGTGGCCCTCACCGACATCCTGGGCGCCGAGGACGCGCTGGGCGACATGGACTTCAAGGTCGCCGGCACCCGTGACTTCGTCACCGCGCTGCAGCTCGACACCAAGCTCGACGGCATTCCCGCCGACGTGCTGGCCGGCGCGCTGCTGCAGGCCCGCGAGGCCCGGTACACCCTGCTGGACGTGATGGGCGAGGCGATCGACGTCCCCGACGAGATGTCGCCGTTCGCGCCGCGGATCATCACCATCAAGATCCCGGTCGACAAGATCGGCGAGGTGATCGGCCCCAAGGGCAAGATGATCAACCAGATCCAGGACGACACCGGCGCCAACATCTCGATCGAGGACGACGGCACCATCTACATCGGTGCCGACAACGGTGAGGCCGCGGACGCCGCGCGTTCGATGATCAACGCGATCGCCAACCCGACCATGCCGGAGCGCGGCGAGCGCTACCTCGGCACCGTGGTGAAGGTGATGAACTTCGGCGCCTTCGTCTCGCTGCTGCCCGGCAAGGACGGCCTGCTGCACGTCACCAAGCTGCGCGCGCTGAACAACGGCAACCGGGTCGAGAACGTCGAGGACGTGGTCAGCGTCGGCCAGAAGATCCAGGTCGAGATCTCCGACATCGACGATCGCGGCAAGCTGTCGCTGATCCCGGTGATCGAGGAGGAGAAGGCCGTCTGATCCACGGCATCCGATCCGACACTCGGCGCCGCACCGCTCCTTCCGAGCGGTGCGGCGCCGGTTTCTGTGCACGCTTGCCCCGGATCGCTCCCGAGCGGAACCCATCCCACGATCCATCGGGTGCGGTTCGTTTGAGCCTGCGTCAGGCGGGTATCCGGAAGGACACCCGAACCGGCGAAAGGAACACCATGGGCATCGAAGACAAGGCCAGGAACGCCGCTACCGACGAGTTCGATCGCTGAGAGGAGACGATCATGGCAACCTTGCTATGGATTCTGGCAGCGGTGCTGGTGATCTCCGGCATCCTCGCGATCGTCCGCAAGCAGGTCCTCTGGGGGATCGTCCTCATCGTCGTCGGCCTGCTCGTCGGACCGGGTGGTGTGAGCGTCTTCACCTGAGTCCGATCACCGGTGGCCCGCGGGTGGGATTCCCGTGGGCCATCCCCGCGCACGACCAGGGACGTCTTCGCGGACGCGACACCGTCCTGGGGGATTCCGGGCCTGCCGGCGGAACAAACGATTGAGTGGCGACGCGGGCGGCGTCCCGGGTACTGTGGTCGCGCTCGGGGGGGCATATCTGGCTAACCCGAGGAGTCCCCCACATGTCACATCTGCGGCCCCTTCCGCTCGACATCCCAGGTCCTTCTGCCGACCACCCGCCATCGGCGACACAGGCCGGCTCCCGGTCGCGCGGCCTGAGGCGCTCGTCGTTCCGTGCCGATGTGGCGGGGATCGGCCCGGCCGCCGGCACCCACCTCGCCGGCTGGTTCCCGGGCCTGCGGCTGCTCGGCGCCGAGACCGGCCGCTCCCGGCAATGGGCCCACCTGGGCGTCCTCGCCTCGATGCTCGCACTGATCGTCTACGGCACCTGGCGGATCCTGTTCACCATGCCGCTCGGCGGCTGGAACCTGGTGGCGGCCTGGCTGCTGGTGGCGTTCGAGGTGCTCCCGTTGATCGGCCTGGTGATCCGGGCGCGGAACCTGTGGAACCTCGACTGCTCAGGGCCGGAACCGGTGACGACGGTCGAACCCGGCCTGCGCGCCGCCGTGTTCATCCCGACCTACAACGAACCGGTCGAGGTGATCGCGCCCACCATCGCCGCGGCCGTCGCCCTGGAACCTGCCCATCAGACCTGGGTCCTGGACGACGGTGACCGGCCCTGGGTGCGGGAACTCTGCGAGACCTACGGCGCCCGCTACGTGCGGCGCGACGAGCACACCCACGCCAAGGCCGGCAACATGAACCACGCCCTGGCCCTGCTGGCCGCCGAGGTCGCCGCCGGCGCCGAGCCGATCGACGTCATCGGCGTCCTGGACTGCGACCACGTCCCGCTCCCGCACTTCCTCACCGCCACCCTCGGCTGGTTCCGCGATCCCGAGTTGGCCCTCGTCCAGGCGCCGCAGAACTACTACAACTCGGGCGCCTTCGACGACGACGGCGACACCGGCGAGCAGGGCGTCTTCTTCCACGTCCAGCTGCCCGCCCGCGACCATGCCGGCGCCGGCACCTCCTGGTGCGGCTCCACGTCGCTGATCCGGGTGAGCGCACTGCAGCAGATCGGCGGCATCGCCACCGACACCATCGTCGAGGACCTGCACACCACGATGGTGCTGGTCCGGGCCGGCTGGAAGACCGCCTACCACCATCAGGTGCTCGCCCTCGGGCTGGCGCCCGCCACCCCCGAGCAGTACCTGCTGCAGCGCCGCCGCTGGGGGCTGGGCTGCATGCAGGTGCTGGTCCACGAGCGGCTCTGGGCCGCCAAACGCTGGCTCTCCTGGCGCGGCTACTACGAATACCTCGACGCCACCGTGTGGTGGCTGGAGGGCGTCGCCACCGTCGTCGGCTTCCTGATCCCGGTGGCCGTGCTGCTGGCCGGCGCCCAGGTGTCGACCGCCGACCCGTGGCTGTTCCTCGCCGTGTTCGTGGCGCTCTTCACGATCCGGCTGTGGGGAGCGCGGCGGCTGTATCGCCTGCACCTGCACTGGGGCACGGCGTTCGCGCTGCGGATCCTGCGGATCCCCGTGGGCCTGGCCTGCCTGTGGTGGCTGCTCACCCGGCGTTCGCTCGACTTCGCCGTCACCCCCAAGGCGGGCTCGGACGAGCGCCGCAGGGGTCACGTGCCGCGCATCCTGTGGTGGCTGCTGGGGCTGATCGTCGCGGTCGTGCTCTACGCCGGCGTTGGTGTGGCCGGCCTGGTGCCCTGGCACAGCTCGCCGTCGTCCACGGTGACCGCGGGAGCCTGGGTGGTGCTGGCCGGCGTGGTGCTGGTGATGGGCATCCGGCGGATCCAGGCCGTCGAGTTCGCCACCTCCCGGCGCAACGCCTACCGGGTCGGCGTGCGCGCGCCGATCACGCTGAACGGGGTGAACGGCGAACTCGTCGACATCTCCCTGGGCGGCGTGGCGGTGTCGGTGCCGGCCGGGGCGCTGCCGGCGGCGTCCGAGATCGAGCTGGAGCTGCCCGGGCAGGGTGAGCCGATCGTCCTGGAGACCGTGCGGGTGCGCAACGAGGGGCCGGCCGAGATCGCCTCCTTCCGCGTCCGCTTCGGCGACTGGGCCGCCTACCGGACGATCGCGCTGTGGCTGTTCCACACGCCCGCCGGGGTGGTCGAGGGCCTGCCGGACGGCGTGCCGGCGGTCGCCATGCGGGTCGCGCCGCGATCGACCCGCATCCCGACCCTGACCCTGCAGTACGGGCCGGGTCAGCATGGGTGATACCCCTTCCGGCGGCGTCACCGCGGCGGCGGGCGGCGTCCGCTCGCGGGCGTGGTGGCTGCTGCTGGCGGTGGGTGCCGCCGGCATCGTCCTCAGCCGGCTGCTGCCCGACGGGGTGCCCCGCTCGATCCCCTTCCAACTCTCCGGCCTGATCTCGGCGGCGGCCATCGTCGCCGGAATCCGGCTGCACCGGCCGGCGCACCCACTGCCCTGGTACCTGATGGCGTCCGGCCTGCTGATCTGGTCGGTCGCCGACACGGTGGGCGCGATCGACAGCGACCTGTTCGGCTACGAGGGGTTCCCGACGCCGGCCGACGGGATCTACCTGGTCGGCTATCCGGTCGTCGGGCTCGGCCTGCTGCTGCTCAACCGCCATCGCTGGCGGACCGGGCTGGCCGGACGGCTGGACAGCGCGATCCTGATCGTGGCGCTCGGCATGCTCACCTGGGTGCTGCTCGCCCAGCCCACCCTCGCGACGATGGACGTCTCGACCGCGGCCGCGGTGGTCAGCGTCGCCTACCCGGTGCTGGACGTCGTGCTGGCCGCCGTCCTGGTCCGGCTGGCGCCGACCCCCTGGGGGCGGACGCCGTCGTTCTGGCTGCTGGTGACGGCGGTGGTCGTGCTGCTGCTCGCCGACGTGCTGGCCGCGGCCCTGGGGCAGTTGACCTGGGCGTCCAGCGATCCCATCGAGGGGGTCTGGATGGCGTCCAACCTGATCTGGGCAGCCGCGGCCCTGCACCCGTCGATGGTGGCCGCGTCGCCGGCGTCCGGGGAGAGCGGCCGGCGATCGTTCAGCCGCGGCGGGCTGGCGGCGCTGGCGGTGGCGCTGGCGACGCCGGGCGCGATCCTGGCGGCCAAGGCGCTCACCGAGCAGCCCATCGATGTCTGGCCCATCGTGGTCGGCTCGACCCTGATCTGCGCGCTGGTGATGACCCGGATCGGTGTCGCCGTCCGGCAGCTGGAGCAGGCGCAGGCCGAGCAGGAGCAGGCCCGGCGGGCGCTGGCCCATCAGGCCGCGCACGATCCGCTCACCGGGCTGCCGAACCGGGCCCAGGGAATGGTGGTGCTGCGGGCGGCACTGAACCGCGCGCGGCGGGCCGGCGCCATGGTCGGACTGCTGTTCATCGATCTCGACGGGTTCAAGCAGGTCAACGACACCCTGGGCCATGCGGCCGGCGACGAGGTGCTCGCCGTCGCCGGCGGACGGATGCAGCAGGCCGTCCGGGGCGGGGACACCGTCGCCCGCCTGGGCGGCGACGAGTTCGTCGTGCTGCTGGAGCCGGTGGCCAACGAGGTGGACGCGGTGCGCGTCGCCGAGCGGCTGGTCGCCGACCTCGCCGAGCCGATCCAGTTGAGCACCGGACGCGAGGCCAGGATCGGCGCCAGCATCGGCGTGGCGATCAACAGCGACGCGGCGGTCGATCCGGACCGGCTGCTACAGGAGGCCGATCATGCCGTCTTCCGCGCCAAGGCGGGTGGCCGGGGCCGGGTCGAGGTGTTCGCGCCCTCGCTGCGCGCCGAGGTGGAACGCCGGGCCGCGGTCGAGGCAGCGATCGTGGCCGCCCTGCGCCGGGGCGCCGCGACGGTCGAGGTCAGCCCGATCGTCGATCTGCGCACCTCGCTGCCGGCCGGACGGCTACTCGAGGTCGCCGTGACCGGACCGGGCGGGGAGTCCTGGCCACGCCACGAACTGGTGCCGCTGACCAGGGGAACCGACAAGCTGTGCGACCTGGACAGCTGGGTGCTGCGCACCGGGGTGCTCGGCCAGCCGGACGACGGCTGGCTGGTGGTCCCGGTGACGGGCCGGCACCTGGCCCAGGGCACCATCGTCGCCGACGTGACCGCGGCGCTGGAGGCCGGCCTGGAGGCGGAACGGCTGATGCTGCTGGTGCCGACCGACGAGCTGGGCGGCGTGCGGGTGCTGGACACCCTGAAGCAGCTGCGGCTGCTCGGCGTCCGGATCTGCGCGGACAGCTTCGGGGCCGATGACAGCGGCACGGACCGCTGGGCGCGGGTGCCGCTGGACTACGTCCAGCTCGACCGCCGGCTGCTCAGCGCCGCCGGCGGTGGGCTCCTGCTGCGGCTGACGGTGGAGACGGCGAACGCCTTCGGCTACGGCGTCGTCGCGCCCGGCATCGCGACCGAGGCGGACGCCGACGTGCTGGCCGCGGCCGGCTGCGAGCTGGGACTCGGGCCGCTGTACGCCGACCTGCCGGCCGGACGCCGCTAGGACGGCGCCTGGGCGACCCAGCCCGGCACCCGCTCGGCCGGCACCGGCCGCGACCAGAGGAAGCCCTGCCCGAGATCGCAGCCCAGTTCCCGCGCCGTCGACGCCTGGGCCGCGGTCTCGATGCCCTCGAGGGTGACCAGCATCCCCATCTGGTGGGCGGCGGCGGTGAGGCCGCCGATCAGCGGCGCCGTGCGCGGCAGGGCGAGTCCGGCGGCGAAGGCACGGTCGAATTTGATCCCGTCGACCGGCAGCCGGATCAGGTCGCGCAGGTCGTAGTAGCCGGAGCCGAAGTCGTCCAGCCACAGCGACAGGCCGCGTTCGCGCAGGGCGTCGAGGCCGGGCACCCCCCGATCGACGGCGTCCGGGCGGGAGGTCTCGGTGAGCTCGACGGCGATCGTCCCGGGGTCGACCCCGGCGGCCTCGACGGCTGCGATCACCTCGCCGAGGGCGGTGGGGGAGTCGAGGTGCCGTCCGGACAGGTTGACGTTGAGTTCGAACCCGGGGCGGAGCCGCTGCCAGCCCGCGAGGTCGGCCAGCGCGCCCCGGATGACCGCCAGGTCGAGTTCGATGACCAGGTCGCTGCGCTCGGCCACCGGGATGAACTCCGCGGGCGGGACGACGCCGTCCGCGCGCACCCAGCGGGCGAGGGCCTCGACGCCGCGCACGTCGCCCGTGGCCAGGTCGATGATCGGCTGATACCAGCCGATGATCTCGCCGGCCCGGATGGCCCGGCGCAGCTCGCGGGCGTCCGTGGTCGAGACGCTCACCGGCCGGTCGCCGGTCGGTGGGAGGGGCCGTGGGTGTCCGTGCGTCGGTCGTTCGGCCGGTCCATGGGGGTGAGTTCCGACATGGCCGAAGGCTACAAGAAGCGACGCCGCGCCGGGCACCTGGTCGAGCGCGCGCGGGACGGTCGGGTCCGTTAAGGTGTGCTCCCGTGGCCAGCGACATCACCGTGTTCTCGGGTTCCGCACATCGTGAGTTCGCGCAGGAGGTGTGCGAGCTGCTCGGAGTCCCGCTGTCGCCGTCGCAGACGACGCGGTTCTCCAACGACTGTCTGCAGGTGCATCTGGGGGCGAACTGCCGCAAGCGCGAGGTGTTCATCATCCAGCCGCTGGTGCCCCCGGTGCAGGAGAACCTGGTCGAACTGCTGCTGATGCTGGACGCCGCGCGCGGGGCGTCCGCCGGCCACCTGACCGTGGTGATGCCGCACTACGCCTACGCCCGCAGCGACAAGAAGGACGCCCCGCGCATCTCGATCGGCGCCCGGCTGGTGGCGGACCTGATGCACAAGGCCGGCGCCAAGCGGGTCGTTACCATGGCGCTGCACTCGCCGCAGGTGCACGGCATGTTCGAGATGCCCGTCGACCACCTGAGCCCCAACCACGTGCTGGCCAGGCACTTCCGGCAACGCGACCTGAGCAATGCCGTCGTGGTGTCCCCGGACTTCGGCAACGTGAAGGAGGCCAACCACTTCTCCCGGCTGCTGGACATTCCGGTTGCGGCCGGCTCGAAGCGGCGGATGGCCGACGACAGGGTCGTCATCGACTCGATCGTCGGCGACGTCAAGGGCAAGGACGTGATCGTGCTCGACGACGAGATCGCCACCGGTGGATCCCTGGTCGAGCTGTTCGACAAGCTCCGTGAGGTCGGGGTCAACTCGATCTCGGCGGCCTGCGTGCACGGGCTGTTCACCGGTCCCGCGATCGACCGGCTGGAGGCCCAGGACGACCTGGTCGAGATCGTCTGCACCAACACCGTCCCGGTGCCGTCGGCGAAGCGGCTGCCGAACATGACCATCCTCAGCGTGGCCCCCTTGTTCGCCGAAGCCATCCGGCGGATCAACCAGGGCGAGTCGATCTCGTCACTCTTCGACGCGTAACGGGCACGACCACGGCATCCTGACCCACGTCAACCCACCCCCAACGTCCCGCCCGACGTCATCCCGCCCCCAACGTCATCCCGGCCCCCCAACGTCATCCCGGCCCCCCAACGTCATCCCGGCGAACGCCGGGACCTCCGCGGTGGTCTGGCGTGTGGCGTCGAGATCCCGGGTCGA
>CALMIQ010000442.1 GCA_937863965.1 uncultured Micropruina sp. | reverse complement strand
CGACCTTGCCGCCCTTGCCGCGGACCTTCAGCACCCGGTGGCCGTGTTCCTCACCGAGATCGTCGATGTTGGCCCCGCAGGCTTCGAAGATCCTCAACCCGAGCAGGCCCAGCATCGCGACCAAGGCGAAGTCGAAGCGGTTGGTCGAATCCCTGGCGGTGACGAGCATAGCCTCGAACTGCAGGTACGACAGCCCCAGGGTCGGCGATTCGGTTGGGATGTTCAGGCGCCGCACATAGTCCGCCGGCGAGACCGGCAGCACCTGGTCGATCACACACGTCCGGTAGAACCCGGCCCCCACTGACATGCTCCGGGACACCGTCGAGGGCTCGAACCGGCGGACTTCCTGCATCCATCGCACGTACAACTCGATGTGTACTCGTTGCGCGGTGAGCGGCGGTAGTCGACGCTCTGCACACCAGGTGAGGAACGCGCGCAGGTCTGACTCGGTGTGAACGCGAGTGGCGTCCTTGAACCTCGCCAGATATGCAGCCGCGGCCCGAACCAACGGATCGGTATCGGCTGCGAGCAACACCGGAAACAAGACAGGCAGAGTACTCATTTCCCGGATCGTCGCGCCGTTCCAGGTACAGCGTTAGGGGAGCAGATCCCAGTACTGCTTGCGGGCAGGCATCGCGTGGATCACCATCTCCTCGCCGCCCTCGAACACCAGCACCACGGTCTCCAGCAACCGGGCGCGCGTGTCGAACCCGAGTCGAAGCTCACGAACTGGCGGACCATCATCCAAGGGTTCGATCCACAACGCCCACTCTGCGGCCTGTTCGACGTCCTCGGCGGCTACGCCGTGCTTGAGTGCGCTGGGGTGGATCCTCACGCGGCGTAGTGCGCGAGCGCGGCCCTAATCGCCTCCGAGCGGCTTAAGTCGAGCCTCTTCGCGGCAGCATCCAAAGCCTTGAGTTCCTCGGCAGTGAGTCGCACCGCAACCACCTGCGCCGCCTCCGCACCACGCCCCGGACGTCCACGCCCGCGACGCTTCAACTCGGCAACGTCGTAGCCTGCCTCAGCGCCGTCGGCCCACTTCTGGATCTGCTTCTCACTAACCACAACGAAATCGTATAACGAAATTCTTGGCGCGCAAGCCCCTCGAGACCGACCCCTCGACGCGCGATCCGCGCCGTCGGCGGCAATTGAGGGCGGTCGTGCTCGGGAGGCTGAAGCCGAAGGCTACTCTCGCCCTCTGCGGCGTCATCGTGCGATACCAGACTGGTATCATCAAATCATGGCGATGACTCTGCGACTGACTCCCGAGGACGAGCAGGCACTCACGCAGTTGGCTGAGGCCCAGGGCGTGAGCAAGCAGGAGGCGACCGTGCGTGCGATCCACGAGGCGGCCTCCCGCCGGCTCCGCCGCGACAAGGTCGCTGTGCTCTCTGCTGCGGCCAGGGAACGGTACGCCGATCTGCTCGACCGACTCGGCCAGTGATCGAGTACCTCGCCCTGGAAGACGTCCTCAACCTGATCGAGGACCTTGGCGTGGGCCCGATCCGGGACGTCGGCCTGCTCGACTCGGCCGTGCACCGGCCCCAGGCCAGCGTGTTCGGCGAGGACGCCTACCCCGGCCTCGACGACAAGGCTGCCGTCCTGCTGGAATCCCTGGTCCGCAACCACGCCCTCGTCGATGGCAACGAGCGCATCGGCTGGCTCGCGATGGTCGTGTTCTACGGACTCAATAGCATGACCCTCGAAGCCCCCGACGACGACGCCTACGACCTGGTCATCACGCTCGCCAGCAACACCACCACCTACCAGCGAGCGGCCGAACTCCTCGCGACATGGCACTAGCCAACCGCGGCAGATCCGGACGTTATCGGTTGCCTGGAAGCGACGCGCGTCTCGACCGCATACCCGGAAGAGACAGACGCAGCACTTCTAGCCGTCGTCGGCGAAGATGAACTTGCGGAGCACGCCGGATGGCGATTCCACGTCCAGAGTTCCAAGACCAACCGCCGCTACCAGGTGACGGTGACCGGACCGATCGGAAGTCCGGCGCACGTAACCAGGGTCGTCCGCCATCCTCCGGGCGGTAGGCACAGAGCAAAGGGAGCCACTGAGCATCGGCAGATGTAGTCAAGGCTGCTCGGCCCGCGCAACCAGGTTGACGAAGACGTCCTCAAGGGTGGGCTCGACCAGGCGGACGTCGGCGTCCGCGAAGCCGGACGCCCGGAGCCGATCCGCGAAGCCGGCGACAGCGTCCGGGGCCACGACAGCGTGCAGGGACGCCCCGGACAGGTAGGCCTCCTCCACGCCGTCGGCGGTTTCCAGCCAGGACAGGGCGGCGTCCACGTCGGCGAGGCGGATCTCCAGCACCTGCTCGCTGAGCAGGTCGTGCCGGATGTCGCCGGGCGACCCCTCGGCGATCAGGCGTCCGCGATAGATGAACGCCAGCTGATTGCAGTGGCTGGCCTCGTCCATGTAGTGGGTGGTGACGAACAGGGTGACGCCGCGTCCGGCCAGCTCGTAGAGCAGATCCCAGAACTGCCGGCGGGCGACCGGATCGACGCCGCCGGTGGGCTCGTCGAGGAACAGCAGTTCGGGGTCGTGGATGGTCGCCGTGCCCAGCGCCAGCCGCTGCCGCCAGCCCACCGAAAGGTTGGCGGTCAGCTCGTTCTCGCGTCCGCGCAGGTCGGCCATGTCGAGCACATATGCGCGCTGTTCGACGAACCGATCGGGCGACAGGGCGTAGACGCCGGCGTAGAAGCGCAGGTTCTCCTCGACCGTCATGTCCTCGAACAGGGCGAACTTCTGCGACATGTAGCCGATCCGCTGCTTGATCCGCTCGGGGTGGGCCAGCACGTCCTCGCCGAGCACCGTGGCCCGCCCGGCGTCCGCGGCGCTGGTGCCGGTGAGCATCCGGATCGTGGTGGTCTTGCCCGAGCCGTTGGGGCCGAGGAAGCCGAAGATGGTGCCGCGCGGCACGTCGAAGTCGATGCCGTCGACCGCGGTGAAGCTGCCGAAGCGTTTGGTCAGGCCGCGCACCGAGATGGCGGGCCCCTGGCCGGGTGCGGTACTCATTCGGTCAGCCTCCTGCGGGTCGCGGCGATGGCGGCGCCGAAGATCACCACGGCGAACGCCGCCAGCACCCAGAACTGGGTGGCCAGCGCCGCGAAGCCGCTGCCCTTGATGAACGCGCCGCGGAGGATCTCGATCGCCCAGGTGAGCGGCACGAACCAGGTCAGCGGCACGATCGCCGCCGGCATGGAGTCGATCGGGAAGATGAAGCCGGACAGCACGAAGCTGGGCAGCATGAACAGCATCATCAGCTGCTGCGCCTGCTGCCGGGTGTGCGAGACCAGCGAGATCAGCAGCCCGAGCCCGATCGAGGTGAGCATGAACAGCGCCAGCCCGGCGGCCACCACCGAGATCTGCCCGGCGAACGGGACGCCGAACCAGAAGATGCCGACCAGCGCCACCAGCGACAGCTGCACGATGGCCACCAGGGCATACGGCGTGACCTTGCCGATCAGGTACTCGGTGGGCCGGATCGGGGTCACGAACATCTGCTCGAGGGTGCCGCGTTCGCGTTCCTTGACCACCGCCTGGCCCATCACCGCCATGATCGACAGCATCACGATCGCCGCGACCAGGCCCGGGATCATGGTGTTCACCGCGGCCAGAGTCGGGTTGAACATCACCCGGACGCGGGCGTCGATGCCCGGCGCCGCCAGGTCGACGCCCTGGGCGCGGACCCGTTCGGCGTTGAACCGGGTGATGATCTGGGCGGCGTAGCCGCTGCCGACCGAGGCCACCTGGCTGTCGGAGCCGTCCACCACGACGCCGATCGGGGCGGTCTCGCCGCGGTCCAGGGCCGCCTGGGTGCCCTCGGGAATGACGACCGCGATGGCGATGGTGCCGGTGTCCATCAGGTGCTGCAGCTCGGTCTCGGCCGGCCGGGCGACCACCTGGAAGTAGTCGGACGCCCCGAAGTGCGCCTCCAGCGCCCGCGAGGTAGCCGTCCGGTCCAGGTCGACGATGGCGGTGCTCAGGTTCTTCACGTCGGCGGCCACCACGTAGCCGAACAGGATCAGCTGCATGATGGGCATCAGGAACAGCAGCCGCAGCAGCAGCGGGTCGCGGCGCAGCTGGAGGAACTCCTTCCACATCAGCAGCCGGATGCGGTGTCCGCTCATCGCCGCCTCCCCTTCATCGCCGCCTCCTGGCCGAGAGCACGACGGCGACGACGATTACGACCACCGCATAGACCCCCAGCGCCGCCAGTTCGGGCCAGAGCTCGGCGAAGCCGGCGCCCTTGAGGAACACACCACGCGAGATGGACACCATGAACCGGGCCGGGAACAGGCAACTGACCACCTGCAGGGCCGTCGGGATCGACGCCAGCGGGAAGGCGAAGCCGGACAGGATGAACGCCGGCAGGATCGACAGCAGCAGGCCCAGCATGTTGGCGCTCTCCAGGCTGGGTGCGACCGCCGAGATGACCAGGCCCAGCCCGAGCGAACAGAACACGAACAGCGCCGCACCCACGGCCAGGACGCCGAGACTGCCCCGCAGCGGCAGGTCGAAGAACAGCATGCCGACGGCGGTGATGGCGGCCAGTTCGCCGAAGGCGAGCAGCGTCCAGGGGGCGAGCTTGCCGATCATCAACTCCCAGCGGGCCAGCGGGCTGATCGCCAGCTGTTCGTCGGTGCCCTGCTCGCGTTCGCGGACCAGGCTGACCGCGGTCTGCTGCACGGCGACCACCATGATGATCACCACCATCAGCCCCGGGATCAGGAAGTCCGAGCTGCGGCGTTCCGGGTTGTACCAGGTGCGCACCCGCGGCTCGAGCTGGCCCATCGAGGTGACGTCCAGGCCCTGGGTGTCGGCCCAGTCGATGGTGACGCGCTGTCCGTAGGCCTGGTTGAGGGCGGTGGCGAACGCCTGTCCGACCCGGGCGGCGGTGGGTTCGCTGCCGTCCAGGTAGACCGCGACGGTGGCCTGCTCGCCGGCCGCCAGGCTGCGTCCGAAGCCGGGCGGCACGACGACCGCGATCCGGGCGAGGTTGCCGTCGAAGACGCGGTCGACGTCGGCCAGGCTGTCGGCGGTGCCGATCACGCGGAAGAAGTCCGAGCTGGAGTAGCTGCGCAGGTAGGCCGCGCTGGCCGGCGTCCGGTCGGTGTCGATGACCACCGTGGAGACGTTCTTGACGTCGAAGCTGA
>CALMIQ010000441.1 GCA_937863965.1 uncultured Micropruina sp. | reverse complement strand
GCCGGATGCACTTCTTCCTCGACCACGACTGGATGATCGACGCCGGCGAGCAGCTGCCCACCTTCCGTCCGCCGCTGGACATGACCCACGCCTTCGGCGAGCCGGAACTCGGCCCGACCGGTGAGAAGGCGATCACGCTGCGCTACCTCACCGTCCACAACAAGTGGTCGATCCATTCGGAGTACCAGGACAACCTGTTCATGTTGAGCCTGGGACGCGGCGGACCCCAGGCCTGGCTCAGCGTGAACGACGCGGCCTCGATCGGGGTGGCCGACAACGACTGGATCGAGCTGACCAACGCCAACGGTGTGTTCGTCGCCCGCGCCGTGGTCACCCACAAGCTGCCGGACGGCATCTGCTACGTCCAGCACGCCCAGGAGCGGACCATCGACGTCCCCAAGTCGGAGGCCACCGGCAAGCGCGGCGGCATCCACAACTCGGTGACCCGCATCCTGGTGAAGCCGACCCACCTGATCGGCGCCTACGCCCACCTGTCCTACGCCTTCAACTACCTCGGCCCGACCGGCGTGCAGCGCGACATCGTCTCCACCGTCCGCCGCCGCTCCCAGGAGGTGACCTACTGATGGCCCGCAAGCTGAAGCGCGTGATGGCGCAGGTCGGCATGGTGATGAACCTCGACAAGTGCATCGGCTGCCACACCTGCTCGGTCACCTGCAAGCAGGCCTGGACGAACCGGGCGGGCACCGAGTACGTCTGGTTCAACAATGTCGAGACCCGGCCAGGCCTGGGCTACCCGCGGCGCTACGAGGATCAGGAGAAGTGGCGCGGCGGCTGGGTCCGGACCAAGTCCGGCGGCCTCAAACTGCGTAGCGGTGGCCGGTTCCAGAAGCTGCTCAGCATCTTCGCCTCGCCCGTTCAGCCGGAACTCGGCGACTACTACGAGCCGTGGACCTACGACTACCAGAACCTGATCTCGGCACCGCTGGGCGACGACTTCCCGGTGGCCCGGCCGAAGTCGCTGATCACCGGCGAGGACACCCGGATCACCTGGAGCGCGAACTGGGACGACTCCCTCGGCGGCGTCCATGAGACCGGCGACACCGACCCGGTGGTCGAGAAACTCCGCAAGGAGGCCAACGACAAGATCCGGTTCGAGTACGAGCAGAGCTTCATGTTCTTCCTGCCCCGGATCTGCGAGCACTGCCTGAACCCGTCCTGCATGGCGTCCTGTCCGTCCGGTGCGATCTACAAGCGGGCCGAGGACGGCATCGTGCTGGTCGACCAGGACCGGTGCCGCGGCTGGCGGCAGTGCATCACCGGCTGCCCGTACAAGAAGATCTACTTCAACCACCGCTCCGGCAAGGCCGAGAAGTGCACCTTCTGCTACCCGCGGATCGAGGTCGGGCTGCCGACGGTGTGCTCGGAGACCTGCGTCGGGCGGCTGCGCTACCTGGGCATCGTCCTCTACGACCCAGACGCGGTGACCGCCGCCGCGTCGGCTCCCGAGGATGAGCTGTACGAAGCGCAGATGGACCTGATGCTCGACCCCCACGACCCCGAGGTGGTCGCGCTGGCGAAGGCCGGGGGGATGCCGGACGACTGGATCGCCGCCGCCCAGCGCTCGCCGATCTACGCCCTGATCAAGCACTTCAAGGTAGCCCTGCCGCTGCACCCCGAGTACCGCACCATGCCGATGGTCTGGTACATCCCGCCGCTCTCGCCGGTCACCG
>CALMIQ010000440.1 GCA_937863965.1 uncultured Micropruina sp. | reverse complement strand
TGACGTGGCTGTCGGCGCGTCCAGCGGGGTGATCCACCCCCGGACTCGAGTACCGTCGGAGCGACGTCGGGAGGCAGGACATGTCGGACGCACCGTGGAAGGTGGCCGCGCTCTTCGCCGGGATCGGGGGTGTCGAGCTCGGGCTGGGGCGTGCCCTCGGCCGGGAGCTGGAGACCCTGGCGTTCTGCGAGTGGTGGGAACCCGCCAGGGCGGTGCTGCGTGCCCGCTTCGGCGGAATCCCCATCGAGCCGGACGTGCGTGAGCTGCCGCGGCTGCCGAAGGGCACCACCCTGGTGACCGCCGGGTTCCCCTGCACCGACCTCTCCCAAGCGGGGCGGACGGCCGGCATCGAGGGCGAGAACTCGGGACTGGTCAGCCACGTCTTCCGGCTGCTCGGCGAGGCCCGGACGCGCACCGGAGGCCTGCCCACGCTGATGATCGAGAACGTGCCCAACATGCTGACGCTCGATCGCGGCAAGGCGATGAACTACCTGATCCGCGCGATCGAGGCCCTGGGCTACGCGTGGGCATACCGCGTGGTGGACTCGCGATTCACGGGGGTTCCGCAGCGGCGGCGGCGGGTGATCCTGATCGCATCGGTCGATCTCGATCCCCGCCGGGTGCTGTTCGCCGACGACGCCGGTGACCGCTCGGCCGACGTCCGGGCGGACCGGTTCGGCTTCTACTGGACCGAGGGACGAAGCGGGCTCGGCTGGGCCCAGGACGCCGTCCCGACCCTGAAGGGCGGGTCGACGATCGGCATCCCGTCCCCGCCGGCCATCTGGGTGCCCGGCGCCGAACCGGGCCGGATGCTGGTGAAGCCGTCGATCGAGGACGCCGAGGCGATGCAGGGCTTCGACCGCGGCTGGACCGACGTCGATGGGACGCCGGCGCGGCGCAGCGGGCCGCGCTGGAGGATGGTCGGCAACGCCGTCACGGTCGGGGTCGCGCGGTGGGTGGGCGCCCGCCTCGGTGCCCCCGGCGATGCCGTCACCGACTTCGTCGCGTGGACGCCCGGCGGTGGCGCGTGGCCCACGGCCGCCGCCGGTCGTCGCGGGCGGGTGACGGTGCCGCGGGCGATCGGTGAGTTCCCGGTGCACGAGGAGTACCGGCATCTGGCGGACCTGGTCGACGCGGCGGGGGCCGAGGCGCTGAGCCTGCGGGCGACCACCGGCTTCTGGAGCCGGCTGCAGCAGGGCAACCTGGGACGCCACCCGGGCTTCCGCGACGACGTCCGGCGGCACATTCGGGCACACGAACGCGGGGGGGCGGCGGCGACGCACCTCCTCACGGTGCCGTAGGAGCGAAACGCGACCATGGCCGAGGGAACCGACGCCGTGCTACCCGAGACCGCTCGCCGGATGGCGAGGGTGAGGCAGCGGGACACCGCCGCCGAACTCGCCCTGCGCCGGTCGCTCTTCGCCGCCGGCCTGCGCTACCGCGTCCAGTACCCGATCGAGGGCAGGCCGCGACGAACCATCGACATCGCCTTCACCCGGGCGAGGATCGCCGTCTTCGTGGACGGCTGCTACTGGCACGGCTGCCCGGTGCACGGCACCCGGGCGAGGAACAACGCGGCCTGGTGGAGCGCCAAGATCGCCACCAATCAGCAGCGGGACGCCGACACCTCCGCCCATCTGGAGCAACTCGGCTGGACGGTGCTGCGGATCTGGGAGCACGAGACTCCGGGTGAGGGCGCGGCGCGGGTGGTCGCCGCGCTCCAGCAGGCTCCGCCCCCCGAACCGCTCGCCTGAAGGCCGGGGGAGCGGTTGGGTCGGGTCAGCAGTCGCCCACGATGAAGGCGTCCAGCAGGGCGGCGAGTTGCTCGGCCAGGTCGCTCGGACGGCTCTCGCCGCGCAGCAGGCTCAGGCTGACCGTGTTCTCATAGACGGCGCCGAGCAGCTCGATCACCTGCGGGGTCGGGATGGTCAGGGTGGCGCCGACCCGTGCCAGCGCGATCTCCAGCAGGCCCGAGACGGACGCCGAGATGCCCTCGTGCACCGCCAGCCAGCCCTCGCGCAGCCCGGGGGTGCGCAGCGCGTGCAGCCGCAGCTCCATCATCGAGACCAGCTCGGCGACCTTCTTCGGCTGCGCCTCCAGGAAGACGGCGACGGCGTCCCGGATCAGCCGCTCGGTGCCGTCGGCCGGCCCGGGGACGTCGGGGATCACCTCGATCGCGGCCTGCATGGCCGTCAGGTACTGCTCGCCCTTGCGACGCAGGACGTCGAGGCACAACTCGTCCTTGGACTCGAAGTTGGAGTAGAACGCGCCGCGGGTGAAACCTGCCCGCTCGCAGATCTCCTCGACCGAGGCCCCGAGCACCCCCCGCTCGCCGAACAGCTCCACGGCGGCGTCCATCAATCGCTGGCGGGTCGCCTGCCGGCGGGCGCTCGGCCCGCCCGAGCGCTGCTGGGCTCCGCGCTGAGCCTCTCGGATCGTGGTCATCGGGATCATCCTAGCGCTTGCATACACTCTCGTATCGAATACACTACTGCATCGGATACACCCATGTATCGACAATCGCGAGAAGGGACGGCGGATGTCGTCGATGCTCTACCGGATCGGCCGGGCCTGCTACCGCCACGGCGTCCGCGTGCTGGCCGTCTGGCTCGCCCTGCTGATCGCGCTCGGCGGCACGGTCGGGCTGCTCGGCGGCGCCCAGTTCAACGACAGCTTCCGGATTCCCGGAGCCTCGTCCCAGGTCGCCCTCGACCAGCTGAAGATGACCTTCCCCTCGGGTGCGGCCACCACCGCCCAGGTGGTGCTGCTGCTGCCCGAGGGCGAGTCGTTGACCGATTCCGCGACCAGGACCAGGGTGGTCGACGCGCTGGGCACCTTCACCGAGCTGCCGATCGTCACCGAGGTGGTCGACCCGTACAACGAGCACGTCGACGGCCTGATCTCCGAGAACGGACGCGCCGGCCTGGCCAGCATTCAGCTCAACGTGTCGATGACCGAGATCACCGACGCGCAGAAGCACCAGCTGGAGGATCAGGCCGCGAAGGTGGCCGGGCTGCTGCCCGGTTCCGAGGTGCACCTGGGCGGCGAGGTGTTCTCGACGCACATCCCGCGGCTCAGCATCATCGAGGGCCTCGGCGTCGTCGTCGCGATCATCGTGCTGCTGGTCGTGCTCGGCTCGGTCACCGCCGCCGCGATGCCGGTCGGCACCGCCCTGATCGGGGTCGGCATCGCGGTGGCCGTGACCATGCTGGCCTCGCGGGTGATCGAGGTGAACTCGACCAGCCTGATGCTCGCGGTGATGATCTCGCTGGCGGTCGGCATCGACTACGCGCTGTTCATCGTCTCCCGCCACCGCGACCAGCTCAGCCAGGGCCTGGACGCCGAGGAGTCGGCCGCCCGGGCCGTCGCCACCGCCGGTTCCGCGGTGGTGTTCGCGGGCCTGACCGTGATCATCGCGCTGGCCGGCCTGACCATCTCGGGGGTGCCGTTCCTGGGCGTGATGGGCGTCTTCTCCGCCGTCGGGGTGTTCTTCGAGGTGCTGCTGGCGCTCACCCTGCTGCCCGCCTTCCTCGGCTTCGCCGGCGAGCGGCTGCGGCCGCGTCCGGCCAAGAAGGCCGCCGGCCGGCGGTTCGACCTGCGCCGGTTCTGGGTGCGCGCGGTGACCGCCGTCCCGCTGCTCACGGTCGCGCTGGTGGTGGCCGCGCTGGGAGCGCTGGCCTTCCCGGCCAAGGACCTGCAGCTCGCCCTGCCCAACTCGGGCCGCAACCCGGCGACCTATGCCGACCGGGTCACCTTCGACGTGATCAGCCGCGAGTTCGGCATCGGCTACAACGGCCCGCTGGTGATCACCGGCACCATCGTCGAGTCGGACGACCCGCTCGCCATCACCGACGGGCTGAAGGCCGACATCGAGGCGATGCCCGGCGTCCAACTGGTGCCGCTGGCCACCCCGAACGAGAACGCCGACACCGCGCTGATCCAGGTGATCCCGACCACCGGCCCGGACGACCCGGCGACCGCCGAGCTGGTCCAGGCGCTGCGCGACCAGCACGGCCGGTGGCTCGCCGAGTATGGCATCGACACCTCGGTGACGGGGGCGACCGCCGTCCAGATCGACGTCAGCCAACGGCTCGCGGACGCCCTGGTGCCGTTCGCGATCTTCGTCGTCGGGCTCTCCCTGGTGCTGCTGACGCTGGTGTTCCGGTCGATCTGGGTGCCGATCAAGGCGGCGCTCGGCTTCCTGCTCAGCGTCGGCGCCGCGTTCGGGGCCACCGCGCTGGTGTTCAACCAGGGCTGGTTCAAACAGGTGGTGAACCTGGGCGAACCCGGGCCGGTGATCAGCTTCCTGCCGATCATCCTGATGGGCGTTCTGTTCGGCCTGGCCATGGACTACGAGGTCTTCCTGGTGTCGCGGATGCGCGAGGAGTACGTGCACGGCAACACCGACCGCTTCGTCGAGGACGGCTTCATCCACTCCTCCCGGGTGGTGGTCGCGGCCGCGCTGATCATGTTCGCCGTCTTCGCCTTCTTCGTGCCCTCCGGCGAGGGTTCGATCAAGCCGATCGCGTTCGCCCTGGCGATCGGCGTCGCGCTGGACGCCTTCGTGGTCCGGATGACCCTGGTGCCGGCGGTGATGAAGCTGTTCGGCGCTCACGCCTGGTGGCTGCCGCGCTGGCTGGACCGGCGGCTGCCGGTGGTCGACATCGAGGGCGAGGCGCTGGCCCACCAATTGCGGCTGCAGTCCTGGCCGGAGGCCGGCGGGTACATCGTCTACGGCCGCGGGCTGGCCGTGCGCGACGCGTTCGACGGCGTGGACGTGGCGGTCAAGCCGGGCGAGGTCCTGGTCGTGGAGGGCGAGGTGACCGCCCGCCGGGCCCTGCTGCTGGCGCTGGCCGGGCGCCTTCCGCTGACCGCGGGCGACGTCGTGGTGGCCGGCCGGGCGCTGCCCGAGCAGGCGTCCGAGGTGCGCCGCATCGCCGCCGTCGCCACGCCGTCCCATCGCTCACCGATCCGCGACTTCGACGGGCCCGTGCTGCTGGTCGAAGAGGCCGACTCGTTCGGCGGACGCCAGCGCGCCCGGCTCGCCGAGCGGCTGCGCACGATCACCGACTCCGGCGGCTGCGCCGTCCTCGGGCATGCCCCCGGCGCCGACCTTTCCGACCTGCTGCCCCCGGCGCACCGCACCCTGAGCCTGCAAGGAGAACTCAGCCATGCCTGAAGCCACCCGCACGTTGACCTGGCGCACGCTGCTCGCCCTGGTCCTGGTCCCGGTCCTGGTGGCCGGCGGGTTCCTGTGGGGCACCTGGAACGCCGGCGACCGCCTGCACCAGGTCGAGGCCGCCGTGGTGAACCTCGACGAGGGCGTCACCATCGATGACCAGTTCATTCCGCTCGGCCGGCAGCTGTCGGCCGACCTGGTCGACTCCGACAAGGAACAGAACTTCAGCTGGGTGCTGGCCGACGAGGCGCACGCCTGGCCCGGCCTGGCGTCCGGCCGGTACGCGGCGGTGGTGGTGATCCCGGAGAACTTCTCGGCGGCCGCCACCTCCTACGGCAACGACGATCCGGCCACCGCCGAGCAGGCCACCATCGCGGTGCACACCTCGCCGGTCGCCGGGGTGGCCGACGGCTGGCTCGGCAACGTGCTGGCGAACGCGGCGTCCCGGACCCTCAACGAGACGCTGACCAAGGCCTACCTGGACCGCATCTACATCGGCTTCAACGACACCGGCAAGCAGTTCCAGACCGTCGCGGACGCCGCCGGCAAGCTGGCCGACGGGCTGCACCAGCTGGACGTCAACGGACCCGCCCTGGTCGACGGCGCCAAGCAGGTCGAGACCGGGGCCGGTGCGCTGGCGTCCGGGATGCGAACGATGAAGAAGGAGACCGCCGGGCTGCCCGCGCAGGGCAAGAAGCTGGCCACGGGAACCAAGGAGTACGTGGCGGGCGCCAACGAACTGGCCGACCAGCTGGTGGCGGCGGGCAAGGGCACCGGCGCGCTGGCCGGCGGGCTGAACCAGTTCGCCGACGGCCTGGACACCTACCAGCAGACCATGGCGGCGGCCGCGGCCGACCCGACCGTGCTCGGGGTGGAGTGCCCGTACGAGTCCGAGGCCGAATGCGGCGCGTTCTACCGGGGCCTCGCCACCGGGGCAGGGGCTGCCGCTCAGGGGGCCGGCGGGCTGCAGTCCGGGCTGGCCCGGATCACCGGCCCGCTCAACGAGGGCCTGCCCAGCGCGGCGGAGCAGAAGAAGCAGGCCAAGCAGCTGGCGCAGTTCCGCGCGGGCGGCAAGCAGCTGGTGTCGGGGACCGCGCAGCTGGGCTCGGGGCTCGGCGAGCTCAGCACGGGCATGGCGCAGGCCTCCGACGGGGCGACCAGGCTGGCGTCCGGGCTGCCGCAGCTGACGTCCGGACTCCGGCAGTACACCGGCGGTGTCGGCAAGGTCGCGGACGGCTCCCGGCAGCTCGCCGACGGGCTGGCCGAGGGCGCCGACAAGGTTCCCAGCTACAGCAAGAGCGACCGCGAGAACCTCTCCGCCGTCGTCGCCGCACCGGTCAGCCCGGACGGCTCATCCGGCGTGGTTCCGCCGACCACGTCCTGGGCCGGCCTGCTGCTGGCCCTCGCCCTCTGGCTGGGGGCGCTGGCGACCTTCGCGATGGTGAAGCCGCTGGACGGACGCCTCGCGCTGTCCACGGCGTCCACGCCGACGCTGTTGTGGCGGGCGCTGCGTCCGGGCCTGGTCGTGGCGGCCGCGCAGGCGATCGTGCTGACCGGGATCGGTGCCGGCGTCCTCGGCCTGGCGCTGCCGCAGGCGGCGGCGCTGGCCGGCTTCCTGTTGCTCGCCGGGGTGGCGTTCGTCCTGGTCAACCACGCCTTGGCGGCCTGGTTGGGCAACGCGGGCCGGCTCATCGCCGTCGCCTTCGCGGTGCTCACCACGGTCGGCGCGGTGACCGCCGCGGTGCCGGCGTTCTTCGACACGATGCGTCCGGTCTCACCGGTCTCGCCCGCCCTGGACGGCCTGCGCGCGATCATCACCGGCGCGCCCGGGGCGTCCGCGGCGGTGTTCACCCTGCTCGGCTGGGCGGTCGTCGCCTTCGGCGCCAGCGCCCTGGCGGTGCTCCGCCGCCGGACGGTACGGCTCAGCGAGGTGCCCGCCCTAGCCTGACCGCAGCGACCGGGGACGGTTCTTTTCGTTCGAATTTCGCACGTCGGGGACGGTTCTTGAACCGTGCAAGAACCGTCCCCCGCGTGCGGGTTTCGAACGAAAGAGAACCGTCCCCGGTGTCGACGATCGGCGTCTCCCTTGGTCGGCTGGGGTGCACACCGGGACGGTTCCCTGCGGTCATCGGGTGAACGGGCTCACCCGTCGTCGACCGCGAACAGGTCTCGGACGGTGCGCAGGTCGTCGCGCAGGGCATGCCATCGGGAGACCCCGAGGGCACCGATGATGCGGCGCTCCATCTCGGGTACCAGGCTCTGGGCGATGGCGAGCACCTCCCGGCCGCGCGGCGTCGGCTGTACCAGCTTCGCGCGCCGGTCGTCGGGGTCGGGCACGCGTCGCACGTAGCCGTGGTCCTCCAGGTACTGCACGAGCGTCGCCATCGCCTGCTTGGTCATCCCGGCCCGCTGCGCGAGCGTGCTGACGGTGGTGCCGCCCTCGTCGAGGTGCTGGAACACCACGCCGTGGGCCATCCGCACCGCGCCGTGCCCGCGGTCGGCGAGGCGCAGCGGGACGATGCGGTCGATGACCGCGAACGCGTCACGCAACAGTACCGCCGTGTTGTCGCTGTCGCCGCGACCCGATCGGTCGACCTGTCTTGCCATCGACAACTCTCCTGTCTACTCTTTCTATAGACAGTTTAGCTGTCGATATTGCCGATGGCGGCCACGGTAAGGGGTTGTGAGATGGGTTCGAACCAGACTCGGCGGACGTCCCTGGTGACCGGCGGCACGGGCGGGATCGGTCGTGCGGTGGCGGTGCGGCTGGCCGCCGGCGGGGATCGCGTCCTGATCACCGGCCGCGATCAGCGGCGTGCCGCCGCCGTCCTCGATGAGCTTCGGCGCGTGAATCCGGACGCCGAGCATCGCTTCCTTTCCGCCGACCTGGCGCTCCTGGAAGAGACGGCCGGGCTCGCCGAGTCGGTCGCCGAGGCAACGGATCGCCTGGACGCGATCGTCTGCTGCGCCGGCCTGTTCTCGACCGTGACCGACTACACCACCGAGGGCCTCGAGCGGACCCTCGTGCTGAACTACCTGTCGCGCTATCTCCTGGCCCGCCGGCTGCTTCCCCTGCTGCAGGCCTCGCCCAGCGGACGCCTGGTGCTGGTCGCCAACGCCGGCCGGTACCCCGACACCATCGACCTCGACGATCTCCAGCACCGTCGGGGCCGCCCCGGACTCGCCGTCGCGGGGCGCACCCAGTTCGCCAACGACCTGCTGGCGGTCGAGCTCGCCGAGCGTGCCGGACCGGCCGGCGTCCAGGTGACCTGCGTCTACCCGGGCATCGTCCGAACCGAGGTGTTCGCCAACGCCCGCGGCCCGGGTCCGGTCGTACGTGCAGTGGCGGTGATGCTGAACCGTCTGATCGGGTCGAGCCCCGAGAGTGCCGCCTACACCCCCGCCTTCCTCGCTTCGGCACCCGAGACCGGCGACCTCGGGGGCCGCTTCTACGGCCCGCGGCTACGGGAGATCCGCATCCCCGACCGGGTCCGCAGGCCGGATCGTCGTGCGGCGCTCTGGGCCGCGAGCGAGGAGCTGGTTCGTGACTACCTGCCGGTCGATCCGGTAACGGGGGACGTCGCCCGGCTGCTGGCCGACCGTTCTCCCGAATAGATCCCGGCGTGCGCCGGGATGACGGGTCTGGGCCCGCCAACGCGGACAGACGACGGGCGGGTTTCAGCACCAACTGCCGTGCCGCGACCCGCCCGCCGTTTCTGGAGTTGAGCGGGGACGGTTCCCAGTCGACCAGAGAACCGTCCCCTTTCTGGTTCAGACGCCGTCGACCCAGGCGCCGCGGTGCAGGACGCCGGTGACGTGTAGGTCGCCGTCCAGCACGACCAGGTCGGCGGGTCCGCCGACGACCAGGTCGCCGGCGTCCAGTCCCATCGTCCGAGCCGGGTTGATGCAGGCCTGCCGCACCGCGAGCCGCAGCCCGGCCTCACGGTCGAGGCCGCAGCCGAGGACGGCGTTGCGGAAGACCAGGTCCATGGTCGCGGTGCTGCCGGCGATGGTGTCGGTGCCGGCCACCGTGGCCACGCCGTCCACCACATCCACATCGAGAGCGCCCAGGGTGTAGGCGCCGTCGGACATGCCGGCCGCCGCCATGGCGTCGGTGATCAGCGCCACCCGGTCGGGGCCGACCCAGTCGGTGACGTTGCGGTACAGCGCCGGGTGCAGGTGGACGCCGTCGTTGATCAGCTCCACGGTGACCCGGGGATCCTCGACCAGGGCAGCGATCGGGCCCGGCTCGCGGTGATGCAGCGGGCGCATCGCGTTGAACAAGTGGGTCGCCGCCCGGGCGCCCGCCTCGATCCCCGCCCGCGCCTGCTCATAGCCGGCGTTGGTGTGGCCGATCGCGGCGACCGCGCCGGCGTCCGTCATCCGGGCGATCGCCGGCAGCGCCCCGTCCAGTTCGGGGGCGATGGTGACCATTCGGATCGTGCCCCGTCCCGCGGCGAAGACGGCGTCGAGCTCGGCCGGGTCGGGATCGCGCAGCGAGGTGGGATCGTGCGCCCCGCAACGGTGTGAGGACAACCACGGGCCCTCCAGGTGGATGCCGGCCAGCAGCCCGTCCTGCACCTGCTCGGCCAGCACCGAGACCTGGTGCAGCAACTCGGCGGGATGCGCCGAGACCAGCGAGGCGATCATTGAGGTGGTCCCGTGCCGCCGGTGCAGATCCCGGCTCGCCAGCGAACTCTCGGCACTCGCCTCAGGGAAGGCCCCGGAGCCGCCGCCATGGGTGTGCATGTCGACGAACCCGGGGACGATCGTGACATCGCCCAGCCCGAACTCGGGGACGCCCGCAGGCGCCCCCGAGCCGAGCGCGGTGACCACGGTGCCGGTGACCTCCAGCCAGCCCGGGCTGAGTACCCCGGTGCCGGTGACGATCCGTTCAGCGGTGATCAGCATGCGTCAAACCTCTCTGCCTCGATCCGGTCTCACAGGCCCTGCCAGGCCGGCTTCGAGGCGTAGGTCTCGCGGTAGTAGCCGGTCAACTGCAACCGGCTGGCCGCCGCCTCGTCGAGCAGCACCGTGACGTGCGGATGGTGCTGCAGGATGGTCGCCGGCCACAGGGCGCTGACCGACCCCTCGGCCATGTGGTGGACGGCCTCGGCCTTCGCCGCGCCGCTGGCCACCAGCACGATCTGCCGTGCCGACATGATCGTGCCCAGGCCCTGGGTGATGCAGTGCGTCGGCACCTGGTCGATGTCGCCGTCGAAGAACCGGGCGTTGTCGATCCGGGTCTGCTTGGTCAGCGTCTTGATCCGGGTGCGGGACGCCAGCGACGAGCCGGGCTCGTTGAACCCGATGTGCCCGTCGGTGCCGATCCCCAGGATCTGCAGGTCGACGCCCCCGGCGTCCGCGATCGCCGCCTCGTAGGAGGCGCAGAACGCGGGGATGTCGGTGGCCAGCCCGTCCGGGCCGTGGACGGCGTCCGGGCCGAAGTCGACCCGATCCACGAAGTCCCGCCGGATCACGTTGTGGTAGGTCTCCGGGTGCTCCGCCGGCAGGCCGACGTACTCGTCCAGGGTGAACCCGCGGGCGTTCGCGAACGAGACCTCCCCGGCCGCGCTCCGGGCGGCCAGCTCGTCGTAGATGGCCAGCGGGGACGACCCGGTTGCCAGGCCGAGCACGGCGTCCGGCTTGCGGGCGAGCAGGGCGACGATGGCGTCGGCCCCCAGCTTGCCGGCGGCGGTGGCGTCCGGACAGATGACGATCTCCATGATGTGTGTCTCTCCTTGTGTTTCGTGTGAGGGCGGGCGGTCAGCGGGTGGTGAAGATGGCGTCCAGGGCGCTCAGGTCGCCGCTGATGACGGCGTCGGTGAACGCGATGTCGCCCTGCTTCTTGTCCATCACCACGACCGGGATGATCGGGTTGCGACCCGTCGCCTCCACCGCGGGGACGTCGTAGGTGATCATCGTCTGGCCGGCCTCGACGGTATCGCCCTGGGCGACGTGGGCGGTGAAGCCCTCGCCGTTCAGTTGGACGGTGTCCAGACCCAGGTGGACCAGGACGCCGACGCCCTCGGGCGTGACGACCACGTAGGCGTGCGGCCACAGCGTCAGCACCGTGCCGCCGACCGGGGCGACCGCGTCCACCACGCCGCGCGGCGGGTCGATGGCCAGGCCGTAGCCGACAATGCCCTGGGCGAAGGTGGCGTCCGGGACGTCCTTCAACGCGACCGGACGGCCGGGCACGGGAGCCAGGATCGTGGTCGGGGCGACCTCCGCCACGGCTGCGGGTGCAACCGTTTCGACCGCTGCCGGAGCGGCGGCCTCGACCGCGACGGCCGGACCGGACGGGTTGGCGGCGATGGCGCTGAGGATGTCGTTCTTCAGCGCCTCGGCCTGGGTGCCGAAGATGGCCTGGACGTTGTTGCCCACCTCGATCACGCCGGCGGCACCGAGCGCCTTCAGCCGGGCCTGGTCGACCTGGGCCTTGTCGGCGACCTCCATCCGGAGGCGGGTGATGCAGGCGTCGGTGTTGACCAGGTTGGCCCGGCCACCGAAGGCGGCGATCAGCTGCTCGGCCTTGGCCAGGGCGGCGGAGCCGGCCCCGGAAGCACCGGACGCCGCAGCGTCGTCGGTCAGGTTGGCGGCCTGCTCGGCCTCGAAGTCGGCGTCGTCGGCACGACCCGGGGTGCGCATGTTCCACTTGACGATCGCGAACCGGAACATGAAGTAGTAGAGCGCGAAGAACGCGACGCCCATGCCGACCAGCAGCGGGATGTTCTGCGCGGCCGGGGCCGTGCCGTAGAGCAGCAGGTCGATCAGGCCGGCGGAGAACGAGAAGCCGAGGTGGATGTCGAGCAGGTAGGCGATGGCCAGCGACAGGCCGGTCAGCACCGCGTGGATGACGTACAGCGGGAAGGCGACGAACATGAAGGCGAACTCGAGCGGCTCGGTGACGCCGGTGAGGAACGCGGTCAGGCCGGCGGCGGACAGGATGCCGATGGCGACCTTCTTCTGCTTCGGCTTGGCGACGTGGATCATCGCCAGGGCGGCGGCCGGCAGGCCGAACATCAGGATCGGGTAGAAGCCGGCGGTGAGCAGTCCGGCGCTCAGGTCGCCGTTGGCGAAGCGGGTCAGCTCGCCGGTGACGACGTCGCCGGCGGGGGTGGTGTAGTCGCCGTAGATGAACCAGATGTAGGTGTTGACGATGTGGTGCAGGCCGATCGGGATCAGCATGCGGTTGACGAAGCCGTAGACGAACGCGCCGATCGCGCCGGTGCCACCGATGAAGGCGCCCACAGCGGTCAGGCCGCTGTTGAAGATCGGGTAGAAGTAGCTCAGCGCGAAGCCGATGATCAGGCTGGCCAGCGAGGTGACGATCGGGACGAACCGGCGGCCGCCGAAGAAGCCCAGGTACGGCGGCAGCTGGATGTTGTGGTACTTGTCGAACAGCCAGGCGGTGACCAGGCCGACGACGATGCCGGCGAAGACGCTGTAGTTGATCGTCGCCTGCTCGCCGGCCTGGTTGGTCACGCCCTCCAGGACGACCGGCGACATGGTCTTGAACACGGCGTCGATGACGAGGTAGCCGGCGGCGGCGGACAGGGCCGTGGAGCCGTCCGCCTTCTTGGCGAAGCCGATGGCGACACCGATGGCGAACAGCAGCGGCAGGTTGGCGAAGATGGCGCCGCCGGCCGCGCTCATGGCCTCGAAGAAGGGGCCGATGATGGGGGTCTGGATCTGGCCCAGCAGGTCGGGCTGGCCGAGCCGCAGCAGGATGCCGGCGGCGGGCAGCAGGGCGATCGGGAGCATCAGGCTCTTGCCGAGCCGTTGGAGTTGGGCGAACCCAGGAATGCGCGGGCCGGACTTCTTGGTGGAAGTCCCGTCGGCGACGGTGCTCATGCGGTCTCCTCAGGTGAGTGAGGGTGTCGGATCTGGTCGATTGGTGTAGACCATTACCTAGAGATTGGCATAGACCAATCGACGCGTCAACCCTTTGCGAAGATTTGGTCTAGTCCAATATTCTGGGCTGGTACAGGCAGTCCACACCCCGAGGGGGCGGTTGTGAAGGTTCCGAAGTACTACCGGATCAAGGAGGCGATCCTGGAGTTGATCGCCGACCTGCCTCCAGGCAGTGCCGTTCCCACCGAGCGTGACCTGGCGTCCCGCTTCGACACCTCGCGGACGACGGTCCGGCAGGCGATCGCCGAGCTGGTGGTCGACGGCAAGCTGGTCCGCACCCAGGGCAGCGGCACCTTCGTGGCCCAGCCCAAGATGATGCGGGTGCGTCCGCTGAGTTCGTTCTCGCAGGACCTGGCGATGGACGGCTGGCGCCCGGGCAGCGTCGTGCTGGACATCTCCGAGCTGACCGCCGATCGCGAGCTGGCTGAGCGTCTCCGGGTGCAGCCGGGCACCCCGGTGCATCGGGTGGAGCGGCTGCGGACCGCGTTCGACGAACCGATCGCCCACGAGACCGCCTTCCTGCCCGGGCCGCTGCTCGGGTTGCCCGAGCGGCTCGCCGAGCACGGCTCGCTGTATCGGACGCTGCGCGAGGAGTACGGCGCGGTGGTGGCGACGGCCGAGGACGTCGTCGAGACCGCCCTGGCCGACCCGGTCACCGCCGACCTGCTCGGCGTCGACACCGGCCTGCCGATGTTGCTCGTGCAGCGCACCGGCTGGGACCCTGCGGGCAACGTGGTGGAGTGGACGGAGTCGAAGTTCCGGGGCGACCGGTTCCGGTTCATGTCCCGGCAGCAGCTGGACTGGGCGGCGGACGCGACACGCCCCTGAGCAACCGGACTGGGCGGCGGGCGCGACACCCGGACCCCGATCGCGCGATCGGCCACAGTGACGGGACAATCCCGGGCTCGACCGTCATCCCGGGCTTGACCCGGGATCCCGCACGCCGGGTGACAGTTCGGTGTCGAGATCCCGGCGTTCGCCGGGATGACGAGGGCTGTGCCCGGACGGGGGCTTTGCCGGGGTGATGGGTGGGCTATTCGTCGGTCGGCGGCTCGGTGTTCTTGGCCTCCTCGGCCTGGGCGAGCTGCGCCTGCTCGGTGGCCGCCTTGCGCAGGGCGACGGCGCGGTGGAAGTCGGCCTGGGTCGGCATTCCGTAGGCCCGTGCCGTCGAGTCGTGCAGTTCGACGACGTAGCGGTAGATCCGCTCGGCGAACTGGTGCGCGATCTCGCCGGGTGCGGCCTTGAGCGGGCGTCCGAACACTACGTGCACGTGCGGACGCCCCGACGGCGGCCGGGTCGTGCCGTAGGGCATCGCGGCGTAGGCGCCGACCAGCGCGATCGGCAGCACCGGCACGTTCCGGCTGATCGACAGGGCGGCGTGGCCCGGGGTGAAGTTCTTCATCGCGCCGGTGCGCGAGCGGGTGCCCTCGGGGAACAGCAGCAGCGGGACGCCCTCGCTGAGCAGGACGCCGGCGACGCCCTTGCGGTTGCGCAGGCCCTTGCGGTCGACCGGGAAGGCGTTGAAGAAGAGCCGGGTGGCGGCGGCGGTGTACCACTTGTCGAAGAAGTAGTCGGCGGCGGCGCCGGCGGCCAGGTTGCGGCTCAGCCGGCGGGGCAGGGCGCCCATCACCAGCGGGGCGTCCAGGTGGCTGGAATGGTTGGCGACGGCGATGAACGGCGGTTTGAGGGTGTCGAGGTTGCGGCGTCCGTGTTCGTGGACGTGCAGGGCCGACCAGATGTAGGGCTTCATGACCAATTGCTGCGCGACGAAGCGGCCGGTCGCGCCCCCGGCGGAGGAGTACTTGCTGGTGTTGTCCTCAGCCACCGTGTCCCTTCCGCCGGATCGGATCATGCAAGTATCGCGCAGCAAACCCTAGGGGAGCGGGCTCACTGACGGCTCCTGCTCAACATACGGGAGGCCCACCTGATGGCGGAACGCGGCGCGTGTCTGGCTAGGGCTTTTTGTAGCTTCCAGCGCTTCGTGGGTACCGAGATGACCCGCTTCTTGTCGGCATCGGCCAAAGTCTCGCGGGCAACTCTGTCGGATTCCACCCAGATGAAATCCGGAATGGACGAAGTCTTGATTCCGGCCCGTTCGTGGAATTCGGTGCGGACCCATCCCGGGTTGACGACGGTCACCTGCACGCCGCTGCCGTGCAGTTCGTTGGCCAACCCCTCGGAGTAGGCAAGTACCCAGGCCTTGATCGGCGAGTAGGCGCCCTGGCTGATGTAGGCCGCCAGCGAGGCGACGTTGATGATCAGGCCGTGGCCGCGGGCCCTCATCGCCCGTCCCGCGGCCCCGCCGAGGGCCAGCACGGCCAGGCACATCACGTCGATGGCGCGGCGGTGGGCGGCCAGGTCGTCGTCCAGCAGTTTCACGTGCAACCCGTAGCCGGCGTTGTTCACCAGGATGTCGACAGGGCGTTCGGCATCGGCCAGGCGGTCGGCGACGGCCGCGACGTCGGAGTCGACGGCCAGGTCGGCGCGCAGCGTCTCGACCGCGACCCCGTAGCGCTCGCCCAACTCGGCGGCGGCGGACGCCAGCCGCTCGGCGTCCCGGGCGACCAGGATCAGGTCGTGGCCGCGTTCGGCGAGCGCCCGCGCGAAGGCGGCCCCGATGCCGGCGGTGCCGCCGGTCACCAATGCCGTTGTCATGACCGAAACCTATCGGTCGCGCCGGCAGTTGAAGAGAGCGCCTGCGTGTCGCGGTTGCGACGCTGTACGGTCAGGCATGGACACCGCGGAGACGATGCTGGACGCGGCCGAGGCGTTCGTCGCCCTGGTCAGTGAGATCCCGCAGGACGCCTGGGAGCGTCCGGCGCTGGGCGTGTGGGACGTCCGCGCCCTGGTCGGGCACACCGCCCGGGCGGTGTCGACCGCGCTGGACTACCTGCACAAGCCGGCCCCGGCTGTCGAGCTGGAATCGGCCGCGGAGTACCTCGCCGCGGGCTACCGCCTGGATCGGACGATCCACGAGGCGGTCGCCGCACGCGGGATCGCGGCGGGCCACGATCTGGGGGACGAGCCGGCCGAGGTCGTCGAGACCATGATCGGACGCCTGCGCTCCGCCATCGCGGCGACCACCGGAGACCCGGTGATCCACACGCTGGTCGGTGGGATGCGGTTCTCGGACTACCTGGAGACCCGCACGGTCGAGCTCGTGGTGCACACCTCGGACATCTCGCTCGCCGTCGGACGCGCGCCGCACCTGCCGCCGGCCGCCGTGCACCGGGTGCTGCACATCATCTGCGACGCCGCCATGCTCAACGATCGCGGGCTGGCCGCGATCCGCCAGCTGAGCGCGCGGGACGGGTCCGCCTTCGAGCTGCTGTAAGGGCCACTTGATTCCATCCGGCACGCTTGGACCCGTGACTTCGACGCCACCGGTGACCGGCCGTCCGACGGCAGCGCCTGCCACGCCCGCGCGGCCCCGTCCGCGCGGCCAGGGGTGGCTGGTCACGCTGGGGCTGATGGCGGCCGCGCCGGCGCTGCTCGCGACCGGTTTGCGGGTCCTGCAGCCGGGCTCGGAGCGGCTGGCCAAGCTGGCCTCGTTCATCCCCTACGGGCTGGTGTTCTGGCTTCCGGCGCTGATCCTGCTGGCCCTCGCGGCGATCCGGGCGTGGCGGCGCGGGGCGTCCGGACGCGCGGCACTGGGCGCGCTCAGCCTGGCCTGCGCCGCCGGTCTGGCCGCCACGGTGGCCTGGCAGGCGCCGGCCTTCATCCCGGACGGACGCCCGGCGACCACCGATCCCGTCACGGTGGTCAGCCTCAACGTCGCCCAGGCCGCCGACCCCGCGGCGACGGCGCGGGCGGTGTCCGGAGCCGATGTGGTGGTCTTCGCCGAGGCCCATCGGGGTTGGGTGGACTCCCTGCCGGAGCGCTTCCGCGCCGAGTTCCGGTACCTGGCGCCCGCGGACGGCTCCGGCGAGGAGGACGACGCCGACACCGTGGTCTTCTCGCGGCATCCGATCGTCTCGGCCGAGGCGCTGCCCCCGAGCAACTTCCAGCAGTGGTCGGCGGTCGTCCGCCTCCCGCAGCTCGGACCGGTGCGGGTGGTGGCCGTCCACCCCTGCAACCCGTACTGCCGGCCCGGCCTGTGGATGCAGGACGCCGCGCAGCTGCGGGCCTGGCTCGC
>CALMIQ010000439.1 GCA_937863965.1 uncultured Micropruina sp. | reverse complement strand
CGACGTCCCGGACGGGGAGCCGGCCGCCGAACAGCACGGCGGAGGTCCCCAGGCCGATCCACACCGAGGTGCAGGCGAAGCAGTCCATCAGCCCGGCCAGCGGGGTGGCGTCCACGGCGCGGCGCAGCCGGACCACGAGTTGGGCGGGCCCGTCCTCGGCGACGATCAGCCGGCTCACCCGCCAGGTGGCCAGCGCGCCGATCCCCAGCGCGGGGAGGACGCCGAGCGGCCGCCGGCCGGATCGTGCGATCCGACCGGCGGCCGGGGGCCTCGGCATCAGCCCACCCGCTCGAAGAAGCCGGTCCGCAGCAGCCCCACGGCGTCCCGCGGGTCGACCGCGATCACCGGCGCCTCGGCCGACACCTGATAGCGGTTCCGGCTGACCGGGCCGTCGACGGCGGCGGTCACCCGGCGCCGCCAGCGCAGCCGCACCGGGGTCGCCCGGACGGACGTGCCCGGCGCCGACGCCCCGGGCGCGGACGCCGACCCCGGAGGAGTGACCCGGAACGCCGCCCGGTCGTTGCCGCAGCAACTCATCTCACACCCCGATCCCCAGCGTGACCTCGCTGGCGTTGCGCACCCACTGGGTGCAGTTCTCCAGCGTCCGCTTCCCGGCCTCCAGCCGCAAGAGGTAGCAGCAGGGCACCGGGAAGGCGACCCGGGTCGGGATCCGCAACCGGAAGGTGCCGCCGCCCCAGACCGGACGGGTGGCCCCGCCGGCCAGCGCGTCCGCGTAGCTGCTGGCGTCCGGTCCGCCGCTGATGCAGGTCAGCGTGCCGAGCGCCAGCAGGTCGACCAGGCCCGAGGTGCCGTAGTGGCTGGTCAGGGTGAACCAGCCCAGGTGGCCGTCCGGGTCGGTGACCTCGAACTCGATCTCGGTCATGCTGCCGCGCTCCGGCTTGATCGTGTCGCACGGGGCGACCTCGACGCCGTCCAGCAGGACGGCGCCGATCGCGGTGTCCGGCTCGACGGTGCAGAGGTGGACGCCGCCGCCGCAGTTGTGGCTGGGATCGTGCCCCAACGCGGTGATGGCGCGGTTGTCGATCACCAGCACGCAGTTCGCCTGGGTCTCCTTGTCGCAGCCCAGCACCGGTTCGGGGCCGGTGAACTCCTCCGGCCCGGTCTTGGTGAACTGCACGACCCGCAGGTGGTGGCGGCCGTCGGCCAGCTTGGTGGAGTCCAGCGGCAGCAGCAGGTCGTAGTTGGTCGACATCCAGTACCGGCTGCCGCCCGGCGACCAGTCGCCGTAGTGGGTGTCCTCGAAGTGCCGCCGGGTCTCGTAGACCTGGTAGGCGCCCACCGTGACCGGCGTGAACGGCTCGCTGCCCACGATCGGCCCGGGGAACAGCTGCCAGTAGCGCGAGAACGAGGCCGCCGCACCGAAGGGCAGCGGCAGCCAGGTCAGGCCGCCGTCGGTGGAGTGCTCGAACGCGTAGTAGTCGATGCCGACCAGGTCGCTCGGGTTCTGCCGGATCGGCACGCTGCCGCCGAACGGGATGTCCAGCTTCTGGTCGACGCCGTCGGTGTAGGTGACCAGGTAGCCCTCGACATCGGACGGCGTGCCCGCGGGCGCGCCGGCGTTGCCGGCCACATGGTGCATGCCGTGGCCGCAGACCGAATCCAGGATCAGGCAGTCCTCTTCGGGCGGCACCGGCAGGCAGCAGGCCTCCGAGTTGGCGACCAGGGTGACCTCGAGCTCGTCGGGGACGTCCCAGCGGGTCTGGTTGACGGTCTCGTAGAGCACGGTGACCGGGCCGCGGCCGCAGTCCTGGACGGCGCGGAACACCAGGTCTGGACGGCAGTCCCGCCACGGTGACCAGGGCAGCCAGGGCCAGATCGCCAGCCGCTCCAGTTCGGGGGAGGCGGGGAGCACCTTCACCAGCTGGTCGCGCACCTTGTCCAGCGTGCCGGGATCCAATTCGCTGAGCGGCTGCCGGGCGATCGCGGCGAGTTCCCGGTCCTGCCGTTCGAGCAGGCGGGCGAACGTGCCGAGGGAGGGCTGGGTGGTCGGGACGTCGAGCCGGACGTCCGGGAACTGGTCGAGCACCCGGCCGACCTGGTTGGCCAGGATGTCGTCGAGCGCCCACGGGCGGACCCGGAACCACCACCACCAGGGGTAGAGGCCGCAGCACCAACGGAAGGTCATGCTGAACGAGCCGTCGGGCTCGGTGACCGTGCAGGCGACCTCGTCGCGGCTGGTCCAGATGAACCAGCGGTCGATGTCGTCGACGCAGATCCGGGCGCCGGGGACGCCGCGGCCGTCCGGACAGACCAGCCGGCCCTTGATCGTGATGGTGCGACACCAGCGCTTCCACCAGCCCCAATGGAAGGGGCCGATCTTGATCGGTGCCACGGTGATCTTCTTCAGGTCCTCCCACATCCGGGCGGGCACGCTGATGCCGAGCGTCTCGGCGTCCAGGATCTGGTGGTCGTCGGCGTCGGCGGGGCCGAGCGCGACCTTGAGGCGTCCGGGGTTGGTGCGGAAGGTCAGCTCGGCCTCGCTGGCCTCGCGGCCGCCGACGGTGACGGTGGTGCTGCTGGTGCTGCCGTCCGCGGCGCGGGCGACGACCTTGACCTTGTCGTCGCGGGCCAGGCCGGTCAGGTCGCGGTGATCGAGCGGCACCTTCAGCACGAAGGGATCGCGGGTTGCCATGGTGGCTCCTTGATTCTGGGCAGGGCCTGGTGCCCTGTTCCGGATCAGGAGCGGGTGGGGATGCGGCCGCGTACGTCGTGATGCGGGGGTAGAAGTGCGGGGGAGTAGAACTGCGTAGCGTTCGGACGGCCGCGGCGACCGAGAGGCTGGTCGGTGACGGCTGCGCCGAGGCCGGCCGACTGGCAGGGTGAGGCGATGGACATCGCCACCCTGCAGCGTCTGTGCGCGCGGACCTGGCCGGGACTGGAACAGGACCGCCTGGGGGAGTGGGAGCTGCGGGCCGCCGGCGGTTTCACCGGACGCGCCAACTCGGCCCTGCCGCTCGGCGATCCGGGCATGCCGCTGCCGGCGGCGCTCGCGCGGGTGACCGACTGGTACCTCGCGCGGGGGTTGGCGCCCCGGCTGCAGCTTCCCGCGGAGTTGCCCGAGGGTGCCGGGGCTCGGCGGAGTCCAGCGGGTGACCCCGCGCCGGGGGTGGCGGCGTTGTGCGACGCCCAGGGGTGGGCGGCCGAGCCCTGGACGCTGGTGATGCTGCCCGCGGCGCCGATCCCGGACCCGGTCGCGGAGCCGCGGGGGGTCGTCCCCGGCGTCGAGTTGCAGCGGCCGGAGGGACTCGACCTTGCCGAACGCAGCCTGCTGCGCGACCGCGTCGTCGTCCCGGGCATGGAGTTGCGGTGGTCGGAGGAGCCGGACGAGGCGTGGCTGAACCTCTACCACCCCCGCGGTGCCCTGCTGCCGCCAGCCGCGCGCCGGGTCATCACGGCCGCGCCCGCGCACTACCTGTCGGTGCGCGCCGGCGGTGCCGTGGTGGGGATCGGCCGGGCGTCCGTGGCCGGGGGAGTCGTGGTGCTCACCGCGATCGAGGTGGTCCCGGCCGAGCGGCGCCGCGGCATCGGCACCCTGATCACGGAGGCGCTGGCAGCGCGCGGTGCGGCGTCCGGCGCCGAACGGGTCGCACTGCAGGTGTTCGCGCACAACGCGGGCGCCGTCGCGCTCTACCGGGGCATGGGCTTCCGGGCGCATCACCGGTACCGGTACCGCTACCTGCCGGGCCGCTGACGGCGTCCGTCGTCGCGAGGCGCCACCCTTGACCCGCGGTCGAGCGTGATCGGCCGGTCGGGCGGGGTCCGGTAGAATGCTGCCCGTTCGACATCTGGAAGGACCGTGGTGACAACAGGCCACCTCCCGCTCACCTCCCGCCCCACCGCCCCGACGTCCCCGCATCGCGGTGCCCGGCGCGGCCTCGGCGTCCTCGCGGCCCTGATCCTCCTGGGTGGCTGCGCCACCACGCCCCCGGCCGGCGGACCGGCGCCGTCCGCACCCGTCTCGTCGCCGTCCACCGAGCCGGCCGCGTCCGCGACCGCGACGTCCTCGCCGTCACCGTCGGCGACGCCCACGACGCCGCCCGACCCGCTGGCGCACCTGAGCAAGGCCAAGCGCAAGCAGTACAAGGCCTGCCTACCGAAGACGCTCCGCGCCGGCTCGTCCGGTAGCTGTGTGACGCTGCTGCAGGCCGAACTGAAGAAGGCCGGCTTCTACCCGTGGGGCAAGTCCCGCTACGTGACCGTCGCGGGCGCGAACGCGATCCTGAACTACCAGCGCTCGCGCGGCCTGGCCGCCGACGGCTGGGTCGGCAAGGACACCTGGCTGGCGCTGGCCACCAAGGCTCCGACGGTGTCGAAGGAACTGCCCCAGACCTGCTACACCAAGGGTGTCGTGCTCTGCGTCGACCAGGCCCACCGCACGCTCACCTGGTTGCGCAACGGCAAGGTGGTGAAGAAGTTCAAGGTGCGGCTCGGCGGCTACGCCCAGCACGCCAAGACCCACATCTGGCGCAACTTCCCGACCGCCAACGGCACCTGGAAGGTCTACGACAAGCAGGTCAACCCGGCCTCCGAGAACTACGGCTCGGGTGCCATGCCGTACAGCACGATGTTCTACCCCGACATGTACGTGCACTACTCCCCGGGCTTCAACCGCCAGGGCTATTCGCAGTCCAGCCACGGCTGCGTGAACATCCGCAAGCGCAGCGACGCGATCTGGATCTTCAAGAACACCCCGATCGGCGCCAAGGTCCACATCTTCTCCACCAAGGCCACCGTCTGACGGGCGCTCCCGCCGGGCGGCTCCCGCCGGGGACGGTTCTTGATCGTGCGAGATTCGCACGTCGGGGACGGTTCTTGATCGTGCGCGTTTGGCGATCGTCGAGCGACCTCGTTACCTGGCCACTTTTCCGGCGGCTTGGAGTTTCCGGACGGCATACACACTCAGGCCCGTTGCCATCGCGATCTGCTGATACCGGACGCCCCGCGTCCGCAGCTCGTTCACCGCGCGCTGCCGGGCCGACAGACCGAGGTCTTGGAAGTCCGCAGGATGGCAAGCTCCACAGATCTCGTGGAGGATGCCCTCCACCTCGGCCTGCCCGCGTATGTGGGGCAGCGGTGTGAGCAGCTCGTTCCCCGGCTTGGCCGGCGTGGTCTCGACTTCGCCGAGGACGTCGTCTGGGAGCAGCTGCGCTAGTTGATCGTTGTCCACAAGGCTTGATCTCCTGCCCAATTGCCGTCGGCTGCTCCACCGGTACTCTTCGGGCCGAGCGACGATGCCTGCCTCCACAGGATTGGCCCACACATAGCGAAGAAGAGCTACGAAGTACTCGTCGGTCTCTACCGGTCGGCTCTTGAAACGGTCCTGGAAGAGGTGGCCAACTCGTCCGTACTTGCGGTTGAACCAGCTCGCGTAACGGACGCCGAGCCGCTTCATCACCGTAGCCAGCGGCTCTCGACTCGTGCGGATGACGAGATGGACATGGTTGGGCATCAGGCAGTATGCGAGCACCGTGCAACCCGATAGCTCTTTGGTGATGCTGAGCGCGTCGAGGAACCGTTCGAAGTCCTCGTCCTCCAGGAAGATGGCATCTCGGTTCACTCCCCGCAGCATCAGGTGATAGATCGCCGATTCGGCGAGCTGTCGAGCGTGACGGGGCATGGCTTCCTCCGAGTCCGGGAGGCACGAGCCTAGGCAGCGGGTGCCCTGCGGACGACCCTTTACGGCAATCTGTGGATAACTCGCTTCAACGCGGCTGCGGTGCGCGTTCTCGTGAGCGCCGACCCCGGCGGCGTCCAGCGAGAAGAACCGTCCCCGGCGTGCGAGTTTGGAACGAAAGAGAACCGTCCCCGATCAGCGGTCGATCAGCAACCGTCCCCGATCAGCCTTCGTCCCCGTCCGGCCCGATCAGCCTTCGGCGCCGCTGCGGCGCAGGACGTCGCTGAGCCGCTCGGCGGCGGCCATCACGGCGGGGGCGTGTAGGCGTCCGGGCTGGCGGGAGAGGCGCTCTATCGGGCCGGAGACGCTGACCGCGGCGATCACCTTGCCGGACGGCGAACGCACCGGCGCCGAGACCGAGGCCACGCCGTTCTCGCGCTCGCCGACGGACTGGGCCCAGCCGCGGCGCCGGACGGTGGCCAGCGCGACCGCGGAGAAGGACGAGCTGAGCAGGCCACGCTGGATCCGCTCGGGGTCCTCCCAGGCGAGCAGGACCTGGGCGGCGGAGCCGGCCGACATGGTCAGCTGCGATCCGACCGGGACGGTGTCGCGCAGCCCCGCCGGGCGCTCGGCAGCGGCGGCGCAGACGCGCATGTCACCCTGGCGGCGGAACAGTTGGGCGGATTCGCCGGTGATGTCGCGCAGCCGGGCCAGTACCGGGCCGGCGGTGGCCAGCAGCCGATCCTCGCCGGCGGCGGACGCCAACTCGGTCAGGCGCGGCCCGAGCACGAAACGCCCTTGCAGGTCGCGGCTGACCAGACGATGATGTTCCAGGGCAACGGCCAAGCGGTGCGCGGTCGGTCGCGCCAGCCCGGTGGCGGTGACCAGGCCGGCCAGGGTGGTGGGACCCTGTTCCAGAGCGGTCAGTACCAGCGCGGCTTTGTCGAGTACTCCGACACCACTAGAGTTGTCCATAGTCCGATACTGCCGTCTCGAATCATGATATGCAAGCGTTTGCGGCGTATTCTGGCCTGCGCAGTTCATTGGCATACCACCTGGGAGGCAGCATGGGCAAGACCCTCAGCGACAAGGTGTGGGAGAACCACGTCGTCCGCAGCGCTCCGGGGGAGCCCGACCTGCTCTACATCGACCTTCATCTCGTCCACGAGGTGACCTCGCCGCAGGCCTTCGACGGCCTCCGGCTGGCCGGCCGCAGCGTGCGTCGCACCGACCTGACGATGGCCACCGAGGACCACAACACGCCCACGCTGAACATCCTCAGCCCGATCGCCGATCCGGTCAGCAAGCTGCAGGTCGACACCCTGCGCAACAACACCAAGGAGTTCGGCGTCCGGATCCACTCCCTGGGCGACAAGGACCAGGGCGTCGTGCACATCATCGGCCCGCAGCTGGGCCTGACCCAGCCCGGCCTGACCGTGGTCTGCGGCGACTCGCACACCTCGACCCACGGCGCGTTCGGCGCGCTCGCGTTCGGCATCGGCACCTCCGAGGTCGAGCACGTGCTGGCCACCCAGACCCTGCCGCAGCCCCGGCCCAAGACGATGGCGGTGAACATCAACGGCACCCTCGCCGACGGCGTCACGCCCAAGGACGTGGTGCTCGCCCTGATCGCCAAGGTCGGCACGGGCGGCGGCCAGGGTTACGTGGTCGAGTACCGCGGCAACGTCATGCGCGAGATGAGCATGGAGGGCCGCATGACGATCTGCAACATGTCCATCGAGTGGGGTGCGAAGGCCGGCATGGTCGCCCCCGACGAGACCACCTTCGCCTACCTGAAGGGACGCCCGCACGCCCCCGAGGGCGCCGACTGGGACGCCGCGGTGGAGTACTGGAAGACCCTCTACACCGACGACGACGCCGTCTTCGACGTCGAGGTCGACCTGCCCGCCGACCAGCTCACGCCGTTCGTCACCTGGGGCACCAACCCGGGTCAGGGCGTCCCGCTGGGCGCCGCGGTGCCCACGCCGGACGCCTTCGCCGACCCGGTCGAGAAGGCCGCGGCCGAGCGCGCCCTGGAGTACATGGCCCTGCAGGCCGGTACCCCGATGCGCGACATCCGGGTGGACACCGTCTTCCTGGGCTCCTGCACCAACGGCCGGATCGAGGATCTGCGGCTGGCCGCGTCCGTGATCAAGGGACGCCGGGTCGCCGACGGCGTCCGGATGCTGGTGGTGCCGGGCTCGGCGCGGGTCCGGCTGCAGGCCATGGAGGAGGGCCTCGACCAGGTGTTCAAGGACGCCGGCGCCGAGTGGCGCGAGGCCGGCTGTTCGATGTGCCTGGGCATGAACCCCGACCAGCTGGCACCCGGTGAGCGCTCGGCGTCCACCTCGAACCGCAACTTCGAGGGCCGCCAGGGCAAGGGCGGACGCACCCACCTGGTGTCCCCGCCGGTGGCCGCGGCCACCGCGATCCGCGGCACCCTGTCCTCTCCCGCCGACCTGTAAGGAGCAGTCCGATGGACAAATTCGACACCCACGTCGGTGTGGCCGTCCCGCTGCGCCGCAGCAACGTGGACACCGACCAGATCATCCCGGCGGTCTACCTCAAGCGGGTCACCCGCACGGGCTTCGAGGACGGCCTGTTCGCCGCCTGGCGCAACGATCCCGAGTTCGTGCTCAACGACCCGGCCTACGCCGACGGCTCGATCCTGGTCCCGGGTCCCGACTTCGGCACCGGCTCGTCCCGCGAGCACGCCGTCTGGGCGTTGCAGAACTACGGCTTCAGGGTGATCGTGGGTTCGCGTTTCGGCGACATCTTCCGGTCCAACTCGGGCAAGGCGGGGCTGGTCATCGCGACCGTCAGCCAGGACGTCGTGGAGCAGCTCTGGGCGTACCTGGAGGCCAATCCGGGCGCCAGCATCGAGGTGAGCCTGGTGGAAAAGAAGGTCATCACCGCCGAGGCGAGCCACGACTTCGACATCGACGATTACACCCGGCACCGGCTGCTGGAGGGCCTGGACGACATCGGCCTCACGTTGCAGCATGCGGACCTGATCACGGCGTTCGAGTCGCGCCGGCCGTCCTGGCTGCCGAGGACGCAGCCGGCCAGGACCGCCGGCTGAACCCGGCGCATTCCGACCCGTAGCCACACCCGCTTTCAGGGTCCGTCGCGGTTGCGCGGACAGGGGTCGAGCAGGCTTTGTTGCAGTTTGGACACGGCCTGCTTCGGCCCGCTGCCCGCCCTGCCGGACGGCCAGTAATCTGGGGCGACCCAGCCTCGTAGGAGCCGAATGTCCCGCGCAGCACTGTCGCTCTCGGCGGTGAACCGTGCACCGGCCGAGCCGTTGTTCCGCAGGCTGGCGCAGGTCGTCGGACCGGTGCTCCGGGTGGTCACCAAGCAGGACTGGCGCGGCGGCGGCAAGCTCCCGCGCTCCGGTCCGGTGATCGTGGTGGCGAACCACATCTCGAACTTCGACCCGGTCGCCCTGGGCCACTTCCTGATCTGGCACGGACGCTGGCCGCGGGCGCTGGCCAAGAGCGAGCTCTGGCACGTCCCGGTGGTCGGCTGGCTGGCTCGCTCGCTGGCGCAGATCCCGGTCGAGCGGCGGACGGCCCGCGCCAGCGAGTCGCTGGCCGCGGCGGCCGAGGCGCTGGCTAGGGGCGAATGCGTGGTGATCTACCCCGAGGGCACGATCACCGCCGACCCGGACGGCTGGCCGATGACCGGACGCCCGGGCGCGGCCCGGCTGGCGCTGCAGACCGGCGTTCCGGTGGTGCCGATCGGGCAGTGGGGCGCGCACACCGTGATGCCCGGACGCCGGGCGACCGTCCCGCGGCTGCTGCCGCGCGCGACCATGCAGGTGCTGGTGGGCGACCCGGTCGACCTCGCGGACCTCTCGGACGCCAGCGACTCACCCACCGCGGCCGCCGAGGGCAGCCTGCGCATCATGGACGCCATCAGCGAGTTGGTGGGGGAGTTGCGCGAGGAGACCCCGCCCACCGACCGGTACGACCTGCGGGCCGGGAAGCGGATCCCGCGCGACTGGGCCGGCGAGGTGGTCTGAGCCGCCTCGGCTCCCGGCGTTCCTCGGGGTACCGGCTCGCCAGCATCGTCCCGGCTCCCGGCGACGTCCCGGTGAAGCCTTGGATGCTCGTTCGACGCCGGGCCGCCGTCCAGCGTGTCCGAGCGATCGACCGTTAGGGTTTGCGGTGGACGCCGAACGCAGGAGGAAGCATGACTCAGCGCATCCGGGTGGGCATCGTCTTCGGGGGCGTCAGCTCCGAGCACGACGTGTCCTGCCTGACCGCCGGGGGGGTCGGCCGGGCGATCGATCCGGACCGCTTCGAGGTGCTCGGCATCGGCATCACCCCCTCCGGACGCTGGGTCCAGGTCCCGGCCGACGAACTCCGCTCGCTGCGCAAGCAGGGCGACGCGCTGCCCCGGCTGGACGAGTCGCGTGCGACCGCGTTGCTGCTGCCGGGTGAGGCGGGCGGCGGTACGGCCCGGATCGCCACCATCGACGGCGACCGGCTGACCGACGTGCGTTCCTTCGACGTGGCCTTCACGCTGCTGCACGGCCCGTTCGGCGAGGACGGCACCATCCAGGGCATGTTCGAGCTGCTCGGCGTCCGCTACGTGGGTTCGGGCGTCGCGGCCAGCGCCAACGGCATGGACAAGGACCTGATGAAGCGGACGCTGTCGGCGTCCGGGCTGCCGGGCTGCCGCTTCGTCACGGTGACGGCGCGGCAGTGGAGCCAGGAACGTGATGCGTCCGTCGCGCGGATCGCCAAGCTCGGGCTGCCGGTCTTCGTCAAGCCGGCCCGCGGCGGCTCCAGCATGGGCATCACCCGGGTGGACGACCCCGAGCAGCTGGACGCCGCCGTCGCCCACGCCCAGGAGTTCGATCCGAAGCTCGTGGTCGAGGAGGGCGTGCTGGGCGCGCGCGAGGTCGAGTTCGCGGTCCTCGGCGGACGCGGCGGGCCGCCCCGGGTGTCGCTGCCGGGCGAGATCGTGATGCGCTCCGACGGCGCCTTTTACGATTTCGAGGCCAAGTACGTCTCCGACGACGACGCGATCCTGAAGGTGCCCACCGAGATGGACGACGAGCTGCGCCGCCGCGCCGCCGACGTCGCCGCCCGCACCTTCGAGGCGATGGGCGCCGAGGGGCTGGCCCGCGTCGACCTGTTCCTCACCGCGGACGGCCACGTGCTGGTCAACGAGATCAACACCATGCCGGGCTTCACCCACATCTCGATGTTCCCGGCGCTGTGGGCGGCCAGCGGGATCGACTACACCGCGTTGATCACCGATCTGATCGAGCAGGCGCTGGAGCGTCCGGTCGGCCTGCGCTGACCCGCACCGACGGCGCGCGAACCGCGCGTCGCTCGCTCGCCGGGAGGACCGCCCGCGAAAACCGGTACGGATTGGGTATTCCCTCCGGATGCGCCGCCGACTAGGGTCGAGGCCGCGGGATGCCGAGCCGGCGACGCGCCGGAGAGCCCGCCCCCGGCGACCAGTGCCTGGTCTCGCCGGCCGACCGGGCCTGTCCCTCGACAGGCCACTGAACTACGGAGGAGACCCAATGGCTGACCTGGAGAGCAACCGTCCGTACACCGTCGTGGTGGGCGTGAGCGCGACATCGAAGTCGCCCGCCGCGCTGACCTGGGCCAAGGGCCAGGCGGACCAGTGCGGCGGGAAGCTCATCGCCGTGCGCGCCTGGCGGATCCCGGCGCCGACGACGCCGTCCGGCGCACCCGACGCGGACATCCCGCTGCCGGACGACGTCGAGGCCCACGCCCGAGAGACCCTCGACGCCGACGTCGCGGCGGTGCTCGGCGACGACCATGGCGCCGAGCTGCGGCTCGTCCGCGGCGGCAAGCTGAAGGCGCTGCTCCGCGCGGCCGTCGGTGCGGACCTGCTGGTGGTCGACGCGCCGCAGCAGCTGGTCGCCGGGCCGATGTTCGCCCACCGGCTGATCTACGGTGCCTCCTGCCCGGTGGTCGCGATGCCGCCGGCGCTCACCTCGGAATCGGAGCCGCCGTCGGCCCTCGCCCGGGCCGCGGAGGCGGTCGGACGCAACCTGCCCCCGGCCGCCGGCACCGCGGAGTACCCCGCTTACCGCCCGCCGGCCAGCCTCTGAGGCGGCCGCGTTCCGACCCGTGATCCCACTCGGTGGGGCACGCCGGCATCCGGGGCGTGTCCAACCGAGTGGAAGGGCCCCGAACGAGGACGCGCCCGGCTTCCGGATGTGACATTCGTCCCGCTCGAGTGAGGACACCGTCCCCTGATACTCGACTCGCCCGCTCCGTAGCGTGATCGGGGTAGGCACGGCTGACTATCCGAGGAGACGATGATGAGTATCACGCGTACGCAGAGTGTGAAGGCGCCCGCCGGCGTCCGGGCCCCGTGGACGACCGAGTTGATGGCGGCCGGCGCCGCGGTCGCGGCGGGGCTCCTCGGATGGCTGCTGCTGGTTCCGCTGGGCGGGATCGAGATCGCCGCGAACATGGGCGGCGCGGTCAAGACGGTCGGCGCCCTCGACATCGCCATCACGGCCTTCGGGGCCGGCGTCATCGGGCTGCTCGCGTTGCGCGTGCTGGAACGGCTGACGGCCAGGGCGCTGACGGTCTGGACCGTCGTGGCGGTGGCCGTCCTGGCCGTCTCGTTCGTCGGCCCCGCGATGGCGGTGAGCACCCCCGCGATGTGGGCGCTCGTCGGCCTCCACGTGCTGGTTGCCGGCGCCGTCATCGCGGTCGGTCGCTGGTCGCGCCGGTAAGGGTGTGCGGGGCAGCCCCCGTCCGGCGATGCGGCTGGTCTACGGTGGCCCGGTGAGGACCGCCGACCCGGTACTGCCGCGCAACGCCGCGGTGCTCGTCTGGGTGCCGATCCTGCTGCTGGCCCCGCTGCTCACCGTCTCCGTCTCACCGCTGGGCCTGGGCGGCGTCGCCCTGGTGGCGCTCGCCGCATCCGGCACGGTGGCGGGCGTGCTGACCAGCTGGCCCCACCCGACCCGGTTCTCCGTCGGTGCCTGGTCGTTGACGGCGGCCACGGTGGTCGCCGGATCGCTGCTCTGGGACGGTTGGGCGCCCGCCTGGCTGTTGGTGGCGATGGTCGCCGGCCTGGCCCTCCCGGTCGTCGCCGCCTGGCTGGCCATCCCGCTCGTCGCCGTGGTCGCCGCCTACCTGCAGTATCGCTACGCACCCGTCATGGAACAGGCGCTGACCAGGGTTTTCGTCGTCTCGCTGACCGGGGTGACGGCCGCGGTGCTGAACCGCTTGCTGCTCACCAACCGGGTGCTGCGGCGGACTAGGGAACAGTTGGCCGTGGCCGCCGTCGCCCAGGAGCGCGAGCGCGTCGCCCGCGATCTGCACGATCTGCTCGGGCATACCCTCTCGGTGATCGTGGTGAAGGCGGCCGCCGTCCGGCGACTGGTTCCCACCGACCCCGGCGCCGCCGCCGGGCACGCAGCCGACATCGAGACGATCGGACGGACGGCGCTCACCCGGGTCCGCGAGGTCGTCCACGACGCCGCGCCGCCGACGCTCCGGGCGGAACTGTCGGCGGCGATGGACGCGCTGCGCTCGGCCGGGATCGCGGTGACCGCGCCCGAGCCGGGCGGCTACGACGTCGAGCTGGGTGAGCCGCTGGCCTGGGCGCTGCGGGAGGCCGTGACCAACGTGCTGCGGCATTCCGGCGCGGCGCGCTGCCGGATCGAGGTCGCCCGTGACGGCGGCGTGCTGAGACTCGTCGTCGCCGACGACGGGGTGGGGAGCGACGGCGCCTCGGACGAGGGCGGACTGGCCGGCCTGCGCCGTCGATTGCAGGCGGCCGGTGGTGGTCTGGACGTCGGCCCCGGCAAGGCGGGCTTCACCCTGACGGCGTGGGTGCCCGATACCTGAGCGGATCCGAATCCTGCTGGCCGAGGACCAGGCGCTGATGCGGGGCGCGCTCGCCGTCCTGCTCGATCTCGAGGACGATCTGCGGGTCGTGGCCGAGGTCGGCGACGGCGCGGCGATCCTGCCCGAAGCGCTCCGGGTCGCCCCGGACGTCGCCCTGCTCGACATCGAACTCCCGGGACGCAGCGGCCTGGACGCCGCCGCCGAGCTGGCCGAACGGCTCCCCGGGTGCCGGGTGATCATGCTGACCACCTTCGCCCGGCCCGGCTACGTCCAGCGGGCGATGGCTGCGGGAGCGCGCGGCTTCCTGGCCAAGGACGGGCCCGTCGAGTCACTCGCGGACGCCATCCGCACCGTCGTCGCCGGCGGCACGGTGGTCGACCCGGACCTGGCCAGGCACGCCCTCCGGGAGGCCGCCAGCCCGCTCACCGATCGGGAGCGGGAGGTGCTCGCGGCAGCGGAAGACGGCTCCACGATCGCCGACATCGCCGCGCGGCTCCACCTGTCGGCGAGCACGGTGCGCAACTATCTCTCCAGCGCGATCGGCAAGACCGGCACCCGCAACAAGGTCGAGGCCGCGCTGCTCGCCCGGCGCAACGGCTGGCTGTAGCCGGCGGACCCGATCGGTCCGCCGCACCCCGATGGGCTCAGGCCGGTTCGTCCACAGCCGGCTGCTGGTGGTCGCGGATGGTCAGCGTCAGGTAGATCGCCGACCCGATCCACACCCCGATCAGCCCGATCCAGTAGGTGAGGCCGACGTGCTCGCCGAAGACGGTGATGCCGAGCAGGAACTGGATGGTGGGGGCCAGGTACTGCAGCACACCCAGGACGCCGAACTGCAGCCGTGGCGCCGCCACCGCGAAGAACCACAACGGCAGGGCGGTCACCGCGCCGGCCAGCACCAGCAGGACGCTCAGCCCGGCCGCGTGCCCGAACTGGCCGGCCGGTCCGAGCCAGAGCAGGTAGGGCAGGGCCAGCGGTGTCAGGAACGCCGATTCGACCAGCAGGCCCTGCAGCGCGGTCAGGCTCGACCGCTTCTTCACCACCCCGTACAGGCCGAAGGTGCCGGCCAGCGACAGCGAGACCCACAGACCCTGCCAACTGCCGGCCGAGATCACCACGACGCCCGCCAGCACGATCGTCCCGCCGACCCGGGCGCCCAGACCCAGCCGCTCGCCGAAGATCAGGACGCCGAGCAGCACGTTGACCAGGGGGTTGATGAAGTAGCCCAGCGACGCCTCGACGACGTGGTGGTTGTTGACCGCCCAGATGTAGATCAGCCAGTTCATCCCGATCAGGACGGCCGCGGCCAGCAGGCTGGGCAGCGCCCGTCGGGTGAACACCGACGTCCGCAGCCAGTCCCAGCCGCCGCGCAGCGCCAGCAATGCCGCGAGCACCAGCACGAACGACCAGACGATCCGGTGCGCCAGGATCTCCAACGGCCCGGCCGGCTGCAGCGCGGCCAGGAACGGCGGCAGGAAGCCCCACAGCACGTAGGCGGCGACGGCGGCGCTCAGCGCCTGCCGGTGGGTGATCACCAGGGGATGCTTCCACCGCCGAGGTCATAAGCTCAACTCCATGGCGGGACGCACGGTGGCCGAGACCTCCGAATTCGACCTGATCGGCTCGATCACCGCGGGACTACCGTCGGGGCCCGCGGTCCGGGTCGGACCCGGTGATGACTGCGCCGTGTTCGGCGTGGACGGCGACGTCGCGGTCTCCACCGACACCATGGTCGAGAACGTCCACTTCCGCCGAGCCTGGTCGGGTCCGCACGACGTCGGACGCAAGGCCGTTGCGGCCGCCGTCGCCGACCTGGAGGCGATGGGCGCGCGTCCGATCGGCGTGGTGCTGGCGCTGACCATCCCGTCCGAGTTGGAGATCGACTGGGTCACCGCCTTCACAGCCGGCGTCCGCGAGGAATGCGAACTGTCCGGGGCGCTGCTGCTCGGCGGCGACATCACCCGCGGACGTGACATCACCGCCACCGCGACCGTTTTCGGCGATCTGCAGGGACGTCCGCCGGTCACCCGGTCCGGCGCCCGGCCCGGCGACGTGGTGGCCGTCTGCGGACGCCTCGGCTGGGCCGCGGCCGGCCTGACGGTGCTGAACCGGGGCTTCCGTTCGCCGCGCGCCGTCGTCGTCGCTCACCGGGTGCCCGAACCCCCCTACGGCCAGGGCATCGTCGCGCAGCGCGCCGGGGCGTCCGCGATGATCGACTGCTCGGACGGCCTGCTGGCCGATCTGGGACACGTCGCCAAGGCATCGGGCGTCGCGATCGACGTCGACACCGCCCGGCTCGACGTGGCCGAACCGCAGAGTGTGGTGGCGGCCGCGGTGGGCGGCAGTGACCCGCTCACCTTCATCCTCACCGGCGGCGACGACCACGCGCTGCTGGCCACCTTCGACCCCGCCGACGTCCCGGACGGCTGGCAGGTGATCGGCGCCGTGTCGGACGGCGACCCCGCGGTCACCGTGGACGGCGCCCCCTGGGAGGGCGGCAGCGGCGGCTGGCGGCACTTCTGAGCCGATTCACAGGCCCACCGCAGGATCTCGCCGTGTGATCGGCGGAGCGGGAGATCCCGGCGTTCGCCGGGACGACGGGTTGGGTGCGTCGTCGGGCGATATTCCGTCATCCCGGGCCTGACCCGGGATCTCCGTCGCCGGCCCGCGGCGACCCCTGTCCGCGTATCACCAGCCCGGCCCACGCCTCATCCTCACATCTGGGGGGAGCGGGACCATGACCATCACGGCCACCACGACGACGGGTGCGGCGCAGCGCCAGCTGACGCTGCCCGACGGCACGGTCGCGCAGCTGCATGGGCCGCTCGAACCCGGTGTGCCGCTGGTGGTCCTGCTGCACGGTTTCGCCGGCGACCTCGCCAGCCTGACCCGTCCGCGCCACGGCCGGACCAGCTGGCGCGACGCCCTGCTGGCGGCGGGCTACAGCACGCTCAGCTACCGGCAGGCCGCGCCGCTGGGGACGCTGGAGCCGAACGTCGAACAGCTGCTCTGCGTCGCCGCCGGACCGCTCAGCGCGGACGACCGGCTGCGGCGGCTGCCGCTGATCCTCCTGGCGCACAGCCGCGGCGGACTGTTGGCCCGCGCCTTCCTCGACCGAGCCGCGGCGGAGCCGGCCCTGCGCGGCGTCATCGACCGCGTCGAGCGGGTGGTCACCCTGCACAGCCCGCACCAGGGTTCCGGCCTGGCCGGCCTGACGATCCGGATGGACGCCACCGCACGCCGGTTGCAGACGCTGGTCGGCTCGCTGGGGCTGCGGCCGGCGGTGCTCGCCGCGCTGTGCGCGCTCTCGGCGTCCCCCGCCGTGGCCGAACTGGCCCCGGGCAGCCCACTGCTGCGCACCCTTGCCCGCCGGACGCCACCGGCCGGCATCACCTGGCACACCTTCGGCGGCATCAGCGCCGACCTCGGCCGGCTGCAGACCCTGCTCGGCTCGCCGAACGGCCCCGATCACCGACCCGGCCCCGCCCGGATCGCCCGCACGCGCGGCCTGGGGGAGCTGCTCGGCGTCCTGGACCGGCTCGCCCTGCTCACCCCGGCGCTGCGCGAGGGGGAGGGCGATCTCGTGGTCGCGGACGCCTGTGCCCGGTTGCCGTTCGCGGCCGGCCACACCGTCAACCGGCTGACCCACATCGAGGCGCTGTGGGACCCTGCGCTGCACGCGCAGGTCATCGGCCTGCTCACAGGCCGGGACGTGCTGGTCGCCGCCTGAGG
>CALMIQ010000438.1 GCA_937863965.1 uncultured Micropruina sp. | reverse complement strand
TGATCACCAACGGCGCCCGGTTCATCGTCACCAACCCCGACACCACCGGCCCGTCCAAGGACGGCCTGCTGCCGGCCGCCGGCGCCGTCGCGGCGATGATCACCGCGGCGACCAACCGCAAGCCGTACGTGGTAGGCAAGCCGAACCCGATGATGTTCCGCTCCGCGATGCGCCGCATCGAGGCGCACTCGGAGTCGACCGCGATGATCGGCGACCGGATGGACACCGACATCGTCGCCGGCATGGAGGCGGGCCTGCACACCGTGCTGGTGCTCACCGGTCTCACCACCACCGCGGACGTCGCCAAGTACCCGTTCCGGCCGAACCAGATCCTCGGCGGCGTGAACGAGCTGATCGACCAGATCTGACCCGAGGCGCTGGTCCAGCCGTCGAGACCAGCCAACCGGGCTCCGCCGAGCGCACCTGGTGAGGAGCGATACCGTTCAGCTGGTAAGGACCCGGCTAAGTTGATACCCGGGCGATGCGTCAAACCCAGGCGGGTGCAGCCGGGGGAACGCGGCCGGCGTGTCGCAGCGGCGGATCGGGGTGCCGCGGAGGACCGGCGCGCCGAGGCCGGCCAGGGCAGCAGGCCCGACCCGGCGGCCTTCGATCGCCACACTCAGCGCGCGCGGATTACTCGTCCTGCCCGATCCGCGAGTGATCGCGGTCGGCCTGCCCGTCCTCGTTCATGTCGGAACTACGCGCCATGCGCGCGTCCCAGCGCAGCATGATCGCCGCGAGCACCGCGGCGACGCCGGTGCCTACGAGTACCGCGATCTTGGCGGCAGCAGTGTGCTCGGAATCCGGGTAGGACAGCTCGGCAATCAACAGTGAGACCGTGAACCCGATCCCGGTCAGGAAGCCGACCGGCAGCAGGTCGCGCAGGCCGATCGCGTCCGGCAATCGCAGCGGAGTCAGCCGCGTCACCAGCGCCGTGGTGCCCAACACCCCCAGCAGCTTGCCGAACACGAGACCGCCGGCAATCGCGAGCACCAGAGGTTGGCCGAGCACTGCCCCGGGACCGTCCCCATCGACCAGCGTGACGCCGGCGGAGAAGAAGGCGAACAGTGGCAGGGCCACCCCCGATGAGGTTGGTCGAACGGCGTCGTCGTAGCGGTGGGTGCGGGGTTCGGATTCCCCGTGAATCGGCTTGGCCGGGACCGTGAATCCCAGAATCACGCCCGCGATGGTGGCGTGCACGCCGCTGGCGTGCATCAGCACCCAGGCCAGCAGGGCCAGCGGCAACAGCAACCATCCAGCCGGCTTGTGCGAGCGGACCACGACGGCGAAGCCGGCAGCCGCCGCGATCGATCCGAGCAGGGCCCAAGGGTGTAGGCCGTCGGTGTAGAAGGTCGCGATCACGATGATCGCAAGTAGGTCGTCCACCACCGCGAGGGTGAGCAGAAAGGTCCGCAGTCCACGCGGCAGGCCGCGGCCGAAGATCGCCAGCACGGCCAGGGCGAAGGCGATGTCGGTTGCGGTCGGAATCGCCCAACCGTGCAGCAGCGCCGGGGCATCGAAGAGCAGCAGCACGGCGACGAAGATGCCCGCCGGGGCAGCCATGCCGCCGACCGCGGCGAGCACCGGTACCGCAGCCTCGCGCGGGTTGCGCAGGCTTCCCGCGACCAGTTCGTGCTTGAGTTCCACGCCAACGACGAAGAAGAAGATGGCCAACAGGCCGTCGGCGGCCCATGCGGCCAGCGACAGGTCCAGGTGCAGCGACTCTGGGCCGAGTCGGTAGTTGGACAACTGCGCGAAGGACTCACGCCACGGCGAGTTTGCCCAGATCAGGGCGAGAGCGGCAGCGACCAGCAGAAGGGCGCCGCTGGTGGTCTCCAACTGCACCCACCTGCGCACCTTGCTCCGAGCTCGGCTCACGCCCGCGCCAGCCATGCATCTCCTTCGTCCAAGTCTCGCCAGCCTATGACCCGAGCACGGGGCGGAGTGCGGTCGACTGCGCATCCCAGGTGACGGTCTGGTTACAAAACGCCTACTGAAGAGGGTCTTTTGGGGACAAAGGCTGACAAGTGCGGGCCATCCCCTCTAGTGTCAGCCGAGCGAGCCGCCGGACGTCCGCTAGGAGTTGGCATGGAGTTCCTCAAGGGATTGTTCTCGACCCTCGACACCCTCACCTGGGGTGTCTCGCTGATCCCGATCCTGGTCGTGCTGGGCGTGTTTATCACCGTCTCCACAAGGTTCATCCAGATCCGCTACTTCAAGCGGATGTGGAACGTACTGTGGGGTAAGTCCGAGACGGCCGACCCTGATCAGATCAGCGCACGACAGGCGTTGCTGGTGTCCGTCGGTGGCCGGGTTGGCGGTGGAAACATCGCCGGCGTCGCGGTGGCGATCACCCTGGGCGGTCCGGGTGCGGTGTTCTGGATGTGGGCCATTGCCCTGATCGGCATGGCCACCAGCCTGGTCGAGTGCACCCTGGCTCAGGCCTACAAGCGACGGTTGCCGGACGGTAGCTTCCGCGGTGGCCCGGCGACCTACATCCGCCACGGTTTGGGTAAGAGCTACAAGTGGCTGGTCGGCGTCTACGCAGTATGTCTGATCGCCTCATTCGGCATCGGTTTCAACGCCTTCCAGGCCAACACCATCGCCGGTGCTGCCCAGGACAGCCTGAGTGTTCCCCGGCTCATATCGGGCGTCTTCCTCGCGATCGTCACCGGCTTCATCGTCTACGGCAGCATCCAGCGGATCGCCAAGGTCGCCGACGTCGTCGTTCCGGTGATGGCGCTGGTCTACCTTGCGATGGCGGCGGTGATCATCGTGGTGAACATCGGCCAGGTGCCGCAGGTCTTCGGCTCGATCTTCGCCAATGCGTTCGGCTTCGAACAGGCGGTCTCCGGCGGGATCGGTGCGGCAATCGCACAAGGCTTGCGGCGGGGCTTGTTCTCCAATGAAGCGGGCCTCGGATCAGCGCCTAACGTCGCGGCAACGGCCTACGTGAAGCATCCGGTCAGCCAGGGCATCACGCAGTTGCTGTCGGTATTCATCGACACTTTTCTGGTCTGCTCCGCCACCGCGTTCGTGGTGCTGCTGGGCGGGGTGTACCAGCCGGGTGCCGAGGATATTGACGGGGTCGTGTTGACCCAGCAGTCACTGGTCTCCAGCCTTGGTGGTTGGACGCAGTACGTGCTGACGTTCTCGCTCCTGCTGTTCGCGTTCAGTTCGGTGATGTACAACTACTACTTGGGCGAGACCGCCCTTGCCGAGCTCACGGAGAGCAAGATCGCGGTGCATGTGCTGCGGATTGCCGTGATCGGTATCGTCCTGGTGGGCGCCTCAGCGAGCGGAGCCACGGACGTGTTCTTCTTCTCTGACCCGATGATGGGTCTCTTGGCCCTGTGCAACCTGCTGACCCTGATGATGTTGCTTCCCACGGCAATGCGGATCATTGATGACTACCGCAGTCAGCTCAAGGCGGGCGTCGCAATGCCGGTGTTCGATCCGGAGAAGTTCGCCGATTTGGACCTGGACCGGGAGGCGTGGAGCGACGCCGACGCGGAGGTCAGTACGGTCTAGCCCGCTCCTTGCGGCCGGCGTAGAAGGCGGGATCCCCGGGGAGCCGGGATGGCGGACGCCGGTCTCGGCGTGCCCCGGGCCTCGAGCGACGGCAGCGAGCCTGCATTGAAGCAGCTGCCGGCCCGGGTGAGCCGATTGGAATATTCATGCCGACTTCGGCATAGTAATGCCCATGTCTGTTCGGATCGCTGTCGCGGGCTGCACCGGGTACGCCGGCGGTGAGCTGCTGCGCCTGCTGCTGGGGCACCCCGAGGTCGTCATCGGCAACCTTACGGCCAAGTCCAGCGCCGGTTCGCGGCTGATCGAGCACCATCCGCACCTGCTGCCGCTGGCCGGGGTCGAGGTGCTCGACACCACCGCCGAGAACCTTGCCGGGCACGACGTGGTCTTCCTCGCGCTGCCGCACGGGGCGTCCGCCGCAGTGGCCGAGCAGCTGGGCGACGACGTCCTGGTGATCGACGCCGGCGCGGACTTCCGGCTGACGGACGCGACCGACTGGGAGCAGTTCTACGGCACCCCGCACGCCGGCACCTGGCCCTATGGCCTCCCCGAACTCCCCGGCCAGCGGACCGCCCTGGCCGGGGCCCGCCGCATCGCCGTGCCCGGCTGCTTCCCGACCACCGTCACGCTGGCCCTGCTTCCCGCGCTCACCGCGGGACTGACCGACGGCCGCGACGTGGTCGTGGTTGCGCCGACCGGGCCGTCCGGAGCGGGCAAGAGCCTCAAGGTGAATCTGCTCGCCGCCGAGCTGCTCGGCAGCGCCAGCGCCTACGGCGTCGGCGGGGTGCACCGGCACGTGCCCGAGATGCTGCAGAACTTTCGCCAGCTCGGCGCCGCCGAGCCGACGATCTCGTTCACCCCGGTGCTGGTGCCGATGGCTCGCGGCATCCTGGCCACGGTGACGGCCCCGCTGAACGGCAGTGCCCTCGGCCAGGGCGATCTCGACAAGCTCGATCAACGAGTGCGCGCCGCCTACGCCGCCGCGTTCGCCGATGAGCCCTTCGTCCACCTGCTGCCCGAGGGA
>CALMIQ010000437.1 GCA_937863965.1 uncultured Micropruina sp. | reverse complement strand
GATCTCGAGCGGGTCGCCCGACGAGATCCCGGCATTCGCCGGGATGACGAGAAGGGCCGGGATGACGAGAAGGCCGGGACGACGAGAAGGGCCGGGATGACGAGAAGGGCCGGGATGACGAAGGGCGACCGGTCACTCCAGCTCGGCGAGCACCGCCTCGGGGACGTCCTCGTTGGAGTAGACGGTCTGGACGTCGTCGACGTCCTCGATGGCGTCGAGCAGCTTGAACAGCTTCTCGGCGGCGTCCCTGGCGTCGATCGCCTGGGTGTACTGCGGGACGAACTGCACCTCGGCCGACTCGTAGTCGTAGCCCGCCTCCTGGACGGCCTTGCGCACCTCGACCACCGCGCTCGGATCGGAGATCACCCGGAACGTCTCGCCCTCGTCGGAGACGTCCTCGGGGTCGGCGTCCAGGGTGGCCTCGAGCAGGTCGTCCTCGTCGAGTTCCCTGCCGCCCTGGGCCTTGGCCACCTCGACGATGCCCTTGCGGTCGAAGATCCGCGACACCGAACCGACGTCGGCCATGGTGCCGCCGTTGCGGGTGACCGCCACCTTCACATCGGACGCCGAACGGTTGCGGTTGTCGGTCAGGCACTCGATCAGGATCGCGACGCCGCCAGGCCCGTAGGCCTCGTACATGATCTCGGTGTAGTCGACCGTCTCCCCACCGACGCCCGAGCCGCGCTTCACCGCACGGTCGATGTTGTCGTTGGGGACCGAGTTCTTCTTGGCCTTCTGGATGGCGTCGTACAGGGTCGGGTTACCCGCGGGGTCGCCGCCACCGACACGCGCCGCCACCTCGATCTTCTTGATCAGGTTGGCGAACAGCTTGCCGCGCTTGGCGTCGATCGCGGCCTTCTTGTGCTTGGTGGTGGCCCATTTGGAGTGCCCGCTCATCTACGTCCCATCTGCTGCGCTACTGCTCGTCCGTTTTCGCGGCCCCGATTGTATCCAGCCCCGGATGGTTCACGTACCAGACCATCGAGTCGACGCTGGAGTAGCCGAGCTCCAGGTAGGGCCGGGCACCCTGGTCGGAGTCGGTCTCGATCCCGATGCCGGCGGTGACCAGTCCGGACGCCGTGAAGGAGTCGTGGCTGCGGGCCAGCAGTGCACGGTACAGGCTGCGATTGCGCCAGTCCCGGCGCGCACCCAGGTACTCGGTCCAGCCGGCCGGCTCGCCGCCCAGGCTGGTCTCGGCGTTCAGCACCCAGCCGACCGTGGTGCCGTCCGCCACCGCCACCCACGACCAGTCGTCGCGGATGCCGGCGCCGGCGAGTCCCCACGCCCAGGCCTCCGGCTCCAGCGTGTCGTCGGGGTGGCCGACGGTGCTGTTGTAGAGCAGCCGCACCGGCTCGCTCCAGTGCGGGCCGAACTGCTCGAACTCGACACCGGCGAGGGCCTCCGACCCGTACGGCAACCGCTCGGACAGGCTCCGGCGCAGGGCGTGGTACCACTTCTGCGGGCGGAAGCCGCAACTGGCGAGGGTCTCGGCGAGGAAGAGGTTGCTGCCCGAGGCCAGCATCGACAGCTCCAGCGGGACGGAGCCGTCGGTGTGATCCAGATGCCACTCCAGCCCCCGCTCGACCTGCCAGCGGACGAGCGTGTCCTGGACGCCCTCGTCCCGCCACGCCGGGTGACAGCCGCCGTGCAGCCGAAGCCGGTTCGGAGCCTCGCCGTCGTCTGGCAGCCGGATCCAGGCGTAGGCGATCAGGGTGCCGCTGGGCTTGCGCAACACCACGCCGGTCTCGGTCTCCCGCACCGTCTCCCGGGCGACGGCGGCCTCCAGTGCCGGCAGGTCGTGATGGTGGGTGGCGTCCCCGAAGTGCTCCTCAGCGGCGATCAGGCCGGCGATCTCGGGGAGATCCTGGCGGGACAGCCAGTGCCACGTGCAGCCGTGGCTCTTGGCCGGTGTGGGCATCGTCGCCTCCGTCTTTCTACGCTCCCAATCTAGTCGGGGTCACCCCCGCGCGACAGCCAGCGCATCCTCGAGGGTGAAGTTGCCGATGTAGAGGGCGGTGCCGATGATGGCGCCGGTGACGCCGTCGGGCACCAGGCCGCGGAGCGCGACCAGGTCGTCCAGCTGGGCGATCCCGCCGGAGGCGATCACCTCGGCGTCCGTGCGCGCGCACACCTGGCGCAGCAAGTCGAGGTTCGGGCCGGTCAGCATGCCGTCGGACTTGACGTCGGTGACCACGAAGGTGGTGCAGCCGGCCGCGGACAGCCGATCGACCGCCTCGGCCCAGTCGCCGCCCTCGCGCACCCAGCCCCGGGCCGCCAGCTTGGAGCCCTTGACGTCGATGGCGATGCCGATCCGGTCGCCGTGCTCGGCGATGATCCGCTCGCACCACTCCGGATTCTCCAGGGCGGCGGTGCCGATGTTGACCCGGCGGCAGCCGGCGGCCAGGGCGCGGTCGAGGCTGGCGTCGTCCCGGATGCCGCCGGAGAGCTCGACGTCGAGGCTCAGCCGGGCGGTGATGGCGGCGATCAGCTCGGCGTTCGAGCCGCGTCCGAAGGCGGCGTCCAGGTCGACCAGGTGCAGCCACTCCGCGCCGGCGTCCTGCCAGCGCATGGCGGCGGTCAGCGGGTCACCGAAGACCTTCTCGGAGCCGGCCACCCCCTGGGTGAGCTGGACGGCCTGGCCGTTCTGGACGTCGACGGCGGGGTACAGGGTCAGTGCGGTCACGGTCCTCGACCCTAGCGGGCCGGTGGGGGTGGCCCGCAGGGAGCGTGGGTGGTGGAACGGCGCCCGTCGGCGGCGATCGATCTGGTGCCTTCGCCGGCGGCCGCGGCCAGCCGTGCTGGAGACCGACCATCGGGGGCCTGGCGCCGCCGGTCGTCGGAGTCCTGGGTGCCCGGGCCGCCCCGGGGCGGTAGTTGTGCGCACTGGCCGGCCGTGCGCCGGCGGGGCGAGAATCGGCCATGAAGTTCTGCTTCGCGGCGATCCCGGGCTACGGGCATGTGTTCCCGCTGGTGCCGCTCGCCGCGGCCGCGCAGGCGGCCGGCCACGACGTCCTGTTCATCTGCGGCGACGCCTTCGCGGGCCGGCTTCCCGTGCCCGTGCTCAGCGGGGTGCCGGCCGGTCTCACCCTGCACGACGCCGAGCAGGAAGCCATCGCCGCCGGCGGCGATCGCGGCGACCCGTTCTGGTTCCCTCGCGCCATGTTCGGCACGGTGATGCCGCGGCACACCATCCCGCGGATCCACGAGGAGTGGGCGAGAAATGGACGCCCCGACCTGCTCGTCCATGAGGTGTCCAACCTGGGGCCCGCACGGGTCGCCGCCGAGCAGGGCGTCGATTCTGTGGCGTTCAACATCGGGATGCGGCCCGACGGCTGGCTCGACCTCCTCCGTCCCGAGATCGAAGACCTGCCCGCGGCACTGATCGATCCCTCCCCGCCCAGCTGGTCGGAGTGGACCGACCGGACGGCGATCGAGCGGTTGCCGATCCGGTCGGTGGCGTGGTCGGACGCCGACGGCGCCGGCGCCGACTGGCTGGCCGGGGCAACGTCGGGGCCCCGGGCGTATCTCACCCTCGGTACCGTCTCGTTCGGGGCGGTGGAGGTGCTGCGGCGCTCGATCCTGGCCGCCGCGCGGGTCTGCGAACGGGTGTTGGTGGCCGCCGGACCCGAGGGCGACCCGGCGGCGCTCGGCGACCTGCCCGCGTCCGTCCGGGTGGAGCGCTTCGTCGACCAGGGAGCGGCCCTGCGACACGCCGACATCGCCATCCACCATGGCGGCACGGGTTCGCTGCTGGCCTGCCTGGCCGCCGGCGTCCGTCAGGTGCTGACGCCGCAGGGCGCCGACCAGTTCGTCAATGCCGCCCGGCTCAGCGAGCTGGGCCTGGGGTTGGTGGTCCCCAACGACGCCCCGGCCGACACCCTCGACACCGCCGTCGCCGACCTGCTGGATGACGAGGCGCTTCTCGCCCGTACGGAGGCGATGCGTGCCGAGATCGCCTCGATGCCCGCCCCCGAGGACGTGGTGGCGCAGCTCGTGGATCGGGTGCCGGTCTCATAACGCTCGTCGTGACGCGTCGGCGCGCCACCGTCAGCGAAGGAAGTCGCCGAGCGCCTCCAGCAGCCGGTCGATCTCGGCATCGTCGTTGTACGGGGCGAGCCCGATCCGCAGGCCGGCGGCGACGCCGAGCGCCTTGGCCGGTTCATAGGCGTAGAACGTGTCAGCGGGCGCAGCGATGTCGCGATCGGCAAGGAAGCGGTAGGCGTCCAGGCTGTCCCGGCCGGCGAAGGTCAGGAACAGCGTCGGCGTCCGGTCCTTGGCTCGCGAGTACGACGTGATCCGGTCGGCGAAGTCGGACAGTCCGTCCTCGATCCGTCGGCGCAGCCGAAGTTCGTGCTGGTCGATCAGGTGGTGGGCGGCGACGATCCGCTCGCGACGGCTTCGGCCGGACGCCACCGGGCGGTCGAGCCTGTCGAGGCCACCCAGTCTGCGGAGATCGGCGAGGCCGGCGATGAAGTCGACCGCCGCCGTCGCCCCGGCGAGGGTTTCGTAGGGCAGGGTGCCCAACTCGAAACGCTCGGGAACGTCATTGGTCGACGGCGCCAGCTTGTCCGGGTGGATCGTCTCGAGCAGTTCCGGGTCCGCCGCCAGGACGCCGCAGTGCGGCCCGAAGAACTTGTAGGGCGAGCAGACGAAGAAGTCGGCACCGAGCGCGGCCGGATCGACCGCGGCATGCGCCGCGTAGTGGACACCGTCGACATGGACCAGGGCGCCGACCGCGTGGGCGCGCTCGGCGATCCGCGCCACCGGCGGCTTGGTGCCGAGCAGATTGGACGCCGCGGTCACGGCTACCAGCCGGGTGCGCTCGTTGACCACGTCATCGAGGTCGTCCAGGTCGAGTTCGGCGGTCGCCGGGTCGAGGCGCAGCCAGCGGACAGCGATTCCCGCCCGCTCGGCGGCCTGCACCCAGGGCCGGACGTTGCAGTCGTGGTCGAGCTGGGAGACCACCACCTCGTCGCCGGCCCGCCAGGTCTTCGCCAGCGCGCGGGAGAAGTCGTAGGTGAGCTGGGTGGCGCTGCGGCCGTGCACGACGCCCTCGGGCGGCACGCCGAGCAGGTCGGCGAACGCCGTCCGGAACGCCCGGACGCTGTCCTCGGCGTTGCGTTCGCTCAGCGTGATCGTCCCCCGGTTGGACAGCGGGCCGGTGATCGTGCGGGCGATCGCCTCGCCCACACACGCCGGGGTCTGGGTGCCGCCGGGCCCGTCGAAGTGCGCGATCCGCGAGGCCAGGGACGGGAACTGGGATCGGACGGCTGGGACGTCGAGGGTCATCTGACTCCTGCAGGGGGTTCGGCGGGACTGGTGCCGCCGAGTGTAGGGATCTGGTCGTCGCGCCGGGTCGGATCGACGATGGTGATGCCGGCCGGCGCGGCGTCCGCCATCGCCGGGAGCAGCGGGACGGCGTCGGCGAGGGTGACCACCCGCTCGACGAGTCGCTGCGGTGCGAGGACGCCGGAGGAGACCAGGGTGAGCAGGGCGGGATAGTCGGCGGCGGCCATGCCGTGGCTGCCGAGGACGTCGAGTTCCCAGCCGATCACCCGGTCCATCGGGACGCGCGGATGGCCGTCCACCGCCGGCAGCAACCCGATCTGTACGTGGCGGCCGCGGCGCCGCAGCGCACGGATGGCGGCGGCGCAGGTGGCCTGGGTCCCGACCGCGTCGACGGCGACATGGGCGCCGCCATCGGTGAGTTCACCGAGCAGTTCCTCGGCGTCCGCCCCGGCCCGGAGCACCCGTTCGGCACCCAGCTCGGCGGCCAGGGCGAGCGCGCCCGGGTTCCGGTCAACGGCCACCACCCGGGCGCCGAGGGCGGCGGCGATCATCACCGCGGAGAGGCCGACCCCGCCGACTCCGATGACGGCGACCCACTCGCCCGGCCGCAGCCGTGCCCGGGCGACCAGGCCACGGTAGGCGGTCGCGAATCGGCAACCGAGGCTGGCGGCGGCCCCGAATCCGACACCGTCGGGCAGCCGCACCAGATTGGTGTCGGCGGCGTGCAGCGCGACCCGCTCGGCGAACGAGCCGGCGTGGGTGAAGCCGGGCTGCTGCTGATCGGGACAGACCTGGGCATTGCCGCTCGCGCACCAGGTGCAGCGTCCGCACCCCTCCACGAACGGCACGGTCACCCGGTCGCCGACCCTCCAGCGCCGGACGCCCGCGCCGACCTCGGCGACCACGCCGGCCAGCTCGTGGCCGGGCACCAGGGGCCAGGGCACCCCGTCGTCATGACCCGCCCAGGCGTGCCAGTCGCTGCGGCACAGCCCGGTCGCTCGCACCTCCACGACCACCCCGCCCGGCGGCGGGATCGGGTCGGGCAGCTCGCGGAGCTCCACCGGGCCTCGTGGACGGTCGATCACCAGGGCGCGCATGCGCTCAGCGTGGCACGTGATCCCGGTGGACGTCCCTCGTCCCGTCGAACGCTGCGCCGAACGGGGGCCGGGCCGACGAACCGACCAGATCCTCGCCGCGTCCGATGGCTCAGGCGGTCACCAGGGCTTCGCGCCACAGCCGCAGGTGCCTCATCAGGGGCCAGGCCTTCTCGGTCTCGTTGGCGATCACGGTCCAGGTGAGGTCGAGGGCGGGCACGTGCTCGCTCTTCATCTCGACGCCGGCGTCCGCGCCGACCATCGCCCACACCCCGCCGGGCGTGGGCAGCCACAGCCCGAGGCCATAGGGCCAGTCCGGGTCGTGGGGCGATCCCGGCGTGGTCATCTGCTCGACCAGCTCGATCGGCACGATCGCGCCGGCGGCGAGCGCCAGCCAGAACCGCCGGGCGTCGCCGACGGTGGTGTAGGCGCCGCCGTCCCCGCTGCCCTCGATCGGCAGATGGAAGACGTTGGTGCGCAGGCTGTCCGGGTACAGGTAGCCGAGCGCGGCCGACCCGGGCAACTCGTCGCTGCGCAGGAAGTCGGTGTGCTCGAGGCCCGCCGGGCGCAGCACCCGCTCCCGCACCAGATCCTGGTACCGCGTGCCCGAGGCGCGCTGGGCGGCCAGTCCGAGGAGCACGAAGCCGCCGTTGTTGTACTCGAACCTGCTGCCGGGCGCGGCCAGCATGGGAAGGTCCAGCAGCGCGACGAAGTCCTCGGGCGAGGTGTAGGTGTGCATGCTGCCGGGCAGCAGGTAGACGTCACCCTCGGCGTCGTCGTCGAGGTACTCCCCCACTCCCGAGGTGTGGCTGAGCAGCTGGCGCAGGGTCACCGCGTCGTCGAGCTGCGGCAGATCCTCGCCCAGCCAGCGGCGCACCGGGTCGTCGAGCGCCATGACGCCGTCGGCCACCAGGGACAACACGGCCAACGCGGTGAAGGTCTTCGACCCGCTCGCCATGCCGAACCGGGTCTGCGGCGTGTTCGGGATGCCGTGTGCCCGGTCGGCCATGCCGAACGCCGCCTCGAACAGGCATTCCTCCCCCGTCTCCACCCGGACGGCGCCGGTGAAGTGGTTCTCGGTCGCGACCGCGACCAGGGTGTCCGTGTCGAGTTCCATGCCTCAGTGTGCCCGGATCGGGTCGGGATACGTACCGTGCGACCGGCGTTCGAACGTTGGGGACGGTTCTCGACGCGCGAAACTCGAAGGTTGGGGACGGTTCTTCACCTGCGAGCTTCAAACGTCAGGGACGCACCTTGGGACCCGGATCCGTCCCCGACGTGCGAATCTCGAACGTACAGAACCGTCCCCTGAACGTGGGAAACTCGAATGCGAAGAACCGTCCCCGGCATGCGAGTCTCGAACGTCGAGAACCGTCCCCGACATCCGGGCGGCCGGGTTCAGCCGAGGGTGGCGATCCAGTTGCGGAGCAGGGCGGCGCCGGCCTGGCCGGACTTCTCCGGGTGGAACTGGGTGCTCGACAGCGGGCCGCGCTCGACGGCGGCGATGAACCGGTCGCCGTCGTGGTCGGTCCAGGTCACCTTCGCGTCGGCGGGCAGGCTCCCGTCCGAGCGGACACCGTAGGAATGGACGAAGTAGAACCGCTCCCCCGCCAGTCCCGCGAACAGCACCGAATCCGCCGGGGCGTCCACGGTGTTCCAGCCCATGTGCGGCAGCCGCTCGCTGTGCAGCCGCTCCACCACCCCGGGCAGGACGCCCACGCCGGCGGCGTCCAGGCCGTGCTCGACGCCGTGCGCGAACATCACTTGATGGCCGACGCAGATGCCCAGCACCGGACGTCCGGCCGCGAGCCGCTCGCCGATCACGTCCGGCCCGCCGACGGCGCTCAGGCCCTCCATGCAGGCGGCGAAGGCACCCACCCCCGGCACCACCAGGCCGTCGGCGGCGAGGGCGGCCGAGGCGTCCGCGGTCAGGGTCACGTCGGCGCCGGCCGCCCGTAGCGCGCGGGTGGCCGAGTGCAGGTTGCCCGAGCCGTAGTCGAGGACGACCACGCGGGGCTCGGTCACAGCGAGCCCTTGGTGGACGGGATCGCGTCCGCCACCCGCGGATCGATCGCGACCGCGATCCGCAGCGCCCGGGCGACCGCCTTGAACTGGGCCTCGACGATGTGGTGCGGGTCGCGTCCGGCGAGCAGCCGCAGGTGCAGGCAGATGCCGGCGTTGATCGCGAAGGACTCCATCAGGTGGTAGGTCATCGACCCGGCATAGGGGACGCCCGAGCCGCCGATCAGCGCATAGATCTGGCCGTCCGGCTCACCTGAGCAGACCGCGTACGGACGCCCAGCGACGTCCACCACGGCATGCGCGAGGGCCTCGTCGAGGGGCACGGTGGCGTCGCCGAAGCGGACGATGCCGCGCTTGTCGCCCAATGCCTCCCGGACGGCCTGGCCCAGCACGATCGCGGTGTCCTCGATGCTGTGGTGCCCGTCGATGTGTAGATCGCCGGTGGTGGCGACCTCCAGGTCGATCAGCGAGTGCTTGGCCAACGCCGTGAGCATGTGGTCGTAGAACCCGACCCCGGTGTCGATCGCCGACGCGCCGGTGCCGTCCAGGTTCACCGCCACCCGGACCGTCGACTCGCTGGTGCTGCGCTCCACCACCGCGGTGCGTGCCGTCATCGGATCTCCTCCAGTACCTCGGCCAGGGCCGTGTAGAACGTCTCGGTCTCGGCCGGTGTGCCCACCGAAACCCGTAGCCAGCCGCTCGGCCCGGTCTCGCGGACGAGGACGCCCCGGCTCAGCAGCCGCTGCCAGACATCATGCCGGTCGGCGAACGGCCCGAACAAACAGAAGTTGGCGTCGGAGTCGATCACGTCGACGCCCAACTCGGGCAGCCGCACCAGCATCTCGTCGCGGGTGCGGCTCAGCTGATCGACCTGTGAGAGCAGGAAGCCGGCATGCCGCAGCGCCACCCCGGCGACGAGCTGGGTCTGCGCCGACAGGTGGTAGGGCAACCGGACGATGCGACAGGCGTCCACGATCGCGGGGGCCGCGGCGAGGTAGCCGATCCGTCCGCCGGCAAGGGCGAACGCCTTGCTCATCGTGCGGCTGACGATCAGGTTGCCGAAGCGCGGCAGCAGCGTCAGCGCCGTCTGTTCGGGGTGCCGGGAGAACTCCTGGTAGGCCTCGTCGACGACGACGATCGCGTCGGTGCCGGCCAGCACCTGCTCGATCACGGCGAGCGAAGTCGGAGTGCCGGTCGGGTTGTTGGGGGTGGTGATGATCACCACGTCGGCGTCGTGTTCGGCGATCGCGGCCAGGACGAGCCCGGCGTCCAGCGTGTAGTCGTCGTGGCGCGGTGCGGTGACGTAGCGGGTGTGGGTGTTGCGGGCGTACTCGGGGTACATCGAATAGGTCGGGGTGAAGCTGAGCAGGGTGCGTCCGGGGCCGCCGAACGCCCCGAGCACGTGGGTCATCACCTCGTTGGACCCGTTGGCCGCCCAGATGTTCTCGATGGTCAGCCCATGGCCCAGATAGCCGGCCAGGGCGGTGCGCAGCGCGGTCGCCTCCCGGTCGGGGTAGCGGTTGAAGCCGGTCGCGGCGTCCGTCAGCGTGGCGGCCATGTCGGCGGCGATCTCCGCGCTCGGCGGGAACGGGTTCTCGTTCACGTTGAGCAGCACCGGCACGTCCAATTGGGGCGCGCCGTAGGGCTCCTCACCGACCAGTTCGGGCCGCAGCGGCAGGTCGGCGAGCGTCGGATCGGGCTTCATCGGGTCCCTTCTGGGGCTGACAACGGCGAATGGCGACGGTCGCACGGGCTGCTGCGCGACCGCGTCCGCGACCCCTCCCCCGCGGCTCGAGGGTGCGGATCACGCTGTGATTCTACGGACGCCGAGCGCCGACCCTTCACACCGGCCGCGGAGTTGAACACCGCCGAGCTGAACGTTGGGGACGGTGGTTGGCTCGGCGAGCGGGCGTTGTGGAAGGCTGGCCGCATGACCTTTGAGAAGCCCGAAGTCGATTTCCCCGGCGACGCCCCCGACGATCTGACGATCACCGACATCGTCGTGGGCGAGGGTGACGAGGCCGTCGCAGGCAGCACCGTCGTGGTGCACTACGTCGGTGTCGCCCACTCCAGCGGTGAGGAGTTCGACGCCTCCTACAACCGCCGCGAACCGTTGAGCTTCCGGCTCGGCATCGGCCAGGTGATCGCCGGATGGGACCGCGGCGTCCAGGGCATGAAGGTCGGCGGACGCCGCCAGCTGGTCATCCCGCCGCACCTCGGCTACGGCGACCGTGGCGCCGGCGGCGTCATCGCGCCGGGCGAGACCCTGATCTTCGTGGTGGATCTGCTCGCCGTCCGCTGACCTCGTATTCGCACCGATCTCGAACGTTGGGGACGGTTCTTTTCGTGCGAACTTCGAACGAAAGGAACCGTCCCCCGACGTGCGAACTTCGAACGTGAAGAACCGTCCCCGGCGTGCGAGGGGGTCAACCGGCCAGGTCTTGGAGTAGCTGC